>JAOZLR010000015.1 GCA_029934735.1 Bacteroidales bacterium | reverse complement strand
TAACAATATTAAAATCCTCAGCCGGTATGTATTGTGAATGAGGATCAAGATGAGTGAGGATTCCGTCAATAGCTTCCTCTGTAAGATCTTTACGACTGACCGAATCAACATACTCTTTCATGATATAATTTACAACATCTGAAAGTTTATCGTAACGGGAAAGGTCGATGTTAAAAATCCCCTTGTTAGATGTAGAGACTGGTGTAAGCCTTGAGCCAACAAGAATTCCAATAATTAATACTATTGAAAACAGTATCGGGAGGTATTTTACATATCTATTATTCTGACCCATAAACAGCAAGAAAATATTTGCGGTGCAAAAGTAGTATTAATATTGAAATGAATATACAGAAAGAAGGGCTTCAATTAAATGAAACCCTTTTATTTTGTACCCGGAGCCGGGATCGAACCGGCACTCCCGAAGGAACTGGTTTTTGAGACCAGCGCGTCTACCAATTCCGCCATCCGGGCTTAATTGGATGGCAAAAATAGTCACTTTTTTTTATCTGCTTTCATTTTCATCAAAAAAATATCTGATTTTATTTAGTCAGAAGTTGTGAGATGCCAAAAAAGTATTAATTTCGCGCCCAAATTTAAAAGCAACAAGATGGCAGCCCGGGCATTAATATTTTCAGGACAAGCAACTAAATATCTGGCAGAAAGAATAGCTGCCAGTTATGGTCACCCTTTAGGAAATGTAGTGGTTACAGACTTCTCAGATGGAGAGTTTCAACCATCTTTTGAGGAGAATATACGGGGGCGCGATGTCTTTCTGATTCAATCAACATTTTCTCCTGCTGACAACCTGATGGAACTTCTTATGATGGTTGATGCTGCCAAAAGAGCTTCCGCCAAAAGAATTGTTGCTGTAATACCATATTTTGGTTATGCACGCCAGGACAGAAAAGATAAGCCAAGGGTTTCAATCGCATCCAAGCTAATAGCCAATTTATTAATTGCTGCAGGTGTTCAACGTATCATCACGATAGACCTTCATGCCGATCAGATACAGGGATTTTTTGATGTGCCGGTTGACCATATTTATGCTTCTTCAATTTTTATCCCATACATTAAAAACCTAAAACTACCGAACCTGATGATGGCTTCGCCTGATACGGGTGGAACAAGGCGTGCTGCTGCCTATGCAAAAATTCTTAATACAGGATTTGCAATCTGTTATAAACACAGAACAAAACCCAATGAGATTGGAACTATGCAGCTCATCGGTGATGTAAAAGATAAAAACGTAATTATTGTTGATGACATTATCGACACGGCAGGCTCAATAACAAAAGCTGCTAATCTTATCATGGAAAACGGAGCTGCAAGTGTAAGAGCATTTTGCACTCATCCTGTTTTTTCTGGAGAAGCCTATAGCAGAATAGAAAAATCCCAAATTACTGAAGTTGTAATGGCCGACACAATACCGCTGAAAAAACAATGCAGAAAAGCCACTGTTTTATCAACCGCAGACCTTTTTGCTACTGTAATTAACAGAGTTTTAAAAACAAAATCAATAAGTTCATTGTATAAATTTGAACATTAGTAATAATTATTCAACAAATTAAATCTATTCATTATGAAAACAGTATCATTGAGCGGTTCTCTGAGAGAGAACGTAGGGAAAAAAGATGCTAAAAAGAACAGGAGAGAAGGAAAAGTCCCCTGTGTTATCTATGGCGGCGAAAAACAAATTCACTTTGCCATTGAGGAAAAATCTTTTAAGAAAATCATCTTTACTCCGGAAGTTTACCTGATAAATATCAAAGTTGATGGTAAAGAGTATCAAACCATTTTGCAGGATATCCAGTATCATCCTGTTAATGACAATATTTTACACGCTGACTTTTTGGAAATTACTCCTGAGAAACCTGTAACTATAGCCGTTCCGGTTAAGTTTGAAGGTGTAGCTCCCGGAGTATTACAAGGTGGAAGGCTTGTTAAAAAAATCAGAAAATTAAAAGTCAGCGGCCTGGCTGAAGATTTACCTGATTTCATTATGCTCAGCATTGATAAACTTGACATTGGAATCTCAATAAGAGTTAAGGATGTGGTTTATAAAAACCTGACATTCCTCGACACTCCAAACGCCGTTATCGTTGCAGCTAAAACTGCAAGAGGTATGAGTGAAGAAGAACTTGCCGAAGAGGAAGCCGCTGAAGCTGCTGCTGCTGCTGCTGCTGCTGAAGAAGGTACTGAAGATGGTGAAGGTGCTCCAAAAGAAGAGAAAAAAAGAGACGAATAATTTCTTTATAATCTTTTATAGAAATTCCAAATTCCGCTCTTTTAGGGATTTGGAATTTTTTATATATAGCTTTGCAAAAAACAGACTTGATAAAACAAGTTAAAAAATTACAGATGAAATATCTTATAGCCTGTTTAGGAAATATAGGTGCCGAATATGTAAACACAAGGCACAATATAGGTTTTATCGTTGCAGATGCCATAGCCCGGGAAGGAGGAGCAACATTAAAAACCGAGCGCCTGGCAGATGTTACAAAAGTTAAATTCAAAGCACGCAATCTGATAGTAATCAAGCCCTCAACATACATGAACCTGAGCGGAAAGTCGGTTAAGTACTGGCTGGATAAGGAAAATATCCCGATTGAAAAACTACTTGTCGTTGTTGATGATATTGCTTTGCCAACCGGTACCCTAAGACTAAGGCCCAAAGGTGGCGATGGCGGGCATAATGGATTGATAAGCATTATCGAAAGTCTGGGAACAGGAAATTTCGCAAGGCTGAGAGTAGGAATAGGAAATGAATTTGCTCGCGGTTATCAGTCGGATTATGTGCTGGGACAATGGACAAAAGCCGAAGAAGAGGTATTGATACCAAAGATTAAAACTGCCGTTGAAATTATAAAAAGCTTTGTCACAATCGGACTTGGAAGGACTATGACACTTTATAATAAAAAATAAGCCTGCGATTTCCCATCTTATGTCTTGTTTCTATCTTACGTCTATTAATTTTCCTAATTTTGCATCTCTTCTACGGATTTTTCGTAAGGGTTACTGAGGATTATGAATAGGAACTTATCGGAACGGAAATATGTTGTCATAGCCATCTTTGTTATTGTGGCGGTTATTTTTATTGTCAGGCTGCTTATTCTTCAGCTTTTTGACGACTCGTATATTCTATCTGCAGAGAATAATGTCCTCCGCAAAATAACAATCTATCCCAACCGTGGCAGGATTTACGACCGTAACGGCGAACTGCTGGTGTATGATGAAGCTGCTTACGACCTTCTTGTTATTCCCCGCCAGGTAAAGGAATTGGATACGGTAGAGTTTTGCCGCATTCTCAATATTCCAGATTCCGTTTTTAAGATTAAAATGAAAAAGGCTAAAAAATATTCGCGTTATAAGCCTTCCATTTTCCTCGAGCAAATTTCAAAACAGGAGTTTGGGTATCTTGAGGAAAAATTATACAAGTTTCCTGGTTTTTATGTTCAAACCCGCTCACTCAGGAAATACAACAGACCTATTGCTGCCCATACGCTCGGATATATCGGCGAGGTTAACAACAAGGAGATGAAGGCTGACAGTTATTACCATCAGGGAGATTACATCGGCAAAAGCGGTATTGAAAAATTTTTTGAGAAAGAGTTGAGAGGCAAAAAAGGAGTTGGGGTAGTTATGGTTGATGTACATAACAGGCAGCAGGGAAGTTATAAAAACGGGAAATATGACACACTTTCTGTTCCTGGCAAAGACCATTATCTTTCCATTGATGCAGATTTACAAGCTTATGCTGAGAAGCTTATGCAAAACAAGATCGGAAGTATTGTCGCAATTGATCCTGAGACAGGTGGTATTCTTGCTTTTGTAACCAGCCCGACATATGACCCAAACCTGCTTGTAGGGAGAGTTAGAGGCAAAAATTTTGGAATGCTGATGCACGATTCACTAAAGCCATTACTGAACAGGGCAGTTATGGGAAGGTATTCGCCAGGCTCCACTTTTAAACCTGTTCAGGCTCTTATCGGACTTCAGGAAAGTGTGCTCAGAAAATCAACATCGTATGTTTGCTATGGGCCTGCCACAACTCCTATTAGATGTACACATAATCACGAATCACCACTACAACTTCAGCACGCCATTGAGCAGTCGTGCAATCCATATTTCTGGAACGTATACAAATCAATAATCAATAATCCAAAGTACCGATCAGTAGAAGAAGCTTATAATGTGTGGCGGAATTATGTAATGAGTTTCGGATTCGGAACAAAATTCAAAACTGATATCCCATTTGAGGTTAGCGGAAATGTACCAACGGCAGAATACTTTAATAAAATTTACGGAAAAGGGCATTGGAATGCACTCACAATCCGCTCTCTTGCAATCGGTCAGGGTGAAATACTTGTTACTCCGCTACAACTTGCAAATGAATCGGTAATTATTGCCAACAAAGGATATTACTATCCTCCGCATATTGTAGAAGCAATCGGAAGTCCTGATAATATCATCAAAGAGTTCAGAGTGAAAAAAGAAACAAAGGTCAAGCCGGATAAATTTGATGTTGTCAGAGAGGCGATGCTTGAGGTTTTTGAGGGAGAGCACGGTACGGCGCGCTGGGCAAAACTTGAAGGTGTGAAGATATGTGGCAAAACCGGAACAGTCCAGAATCCGCACGGCAAGGATCACTCAATCTTCGTGGCTTTCGCCCCAATGGAGAATCCAAAAATTGCAATGTCGGTTATTGTTGAAAATTCAGGTTATGGTTCAACCTGGGCAGCTCCAATAGCCTCACTAATGATTGAGCAATATCTAAATGATACGATTACAAGAAACCGATTGGAAAAAAGAATTTTGGATGGAAATTTAATTTCAAGATATTGAGAGGGCAAAAACACATATTGCAAAATATTGACTGGATAACAGTTATTCTGTATCTGATTATAGTGCTTGTAGGTTGGGTGAGCATTTATGCAGCGGTTTACAATGAGGAGCACAGCAGCATTTTTGATATGACACAGAATCATGGTAAGCAGTTGATGTGGATCGGCACTTCCATTGTACTCGCTATGGTAATATTGATGATTGATGCAAAGTTCTTTTCAACCTTTTCCTATCTGTTTTACTTTCTCACAATAATGCTCCTGATAGGGGTTTTGCTGTTTGGAAAAGAGATTGCAGGTTCAAAATCTTGGTTTCAGATTGGCAGTTTTTCATTACAACCAGCTGAGCTTGCAAAATTTGCCACAGCCCTGGCACTTGCAAAATATTTAAGCGGTATTGACAAGGATTTCTCAAGGTTTAAGACCAAAATTGTGACGGCATTTATTATTATGTTCCCGGCTTTGCTTATCCTTTTGCAACATGATACAGGCTCTGCACTTGTTTATACATCTTTTATATTGGTTTTATACAGAGAAGGTCTTTCCGGCAATCTGCTTGTACTTGGGGTGATAGTTGCCATTCTGTTTGTGATCACGCTACTTATAAATAAATTTATTGTTATTGGAACCATTGCTGCTATTTTTATTCTTGTTTATTTTTTAAATAAAACAATAAAAAAAAGAGTATTCCTTTTGATTGGTGCTTTTATCCTTACTTCGATGTATGTTTTGAGTGTTGATTATGTTTTTGAAAATGTTCTGGAACAACATCAAAAAAAGAGGATAAATGTGCTGCTTGGTATTGAAACTGATATCAGAGGCGCAGGATACAACGTACACCAATCGAAGATTGCAATCGGATCGGGTGGGTTTTCGGGAAAAGGCTTTCTGAAAGGAACTCAAACTAAGTTCGATTTTGTTCCGGAACAAAGTACCGATTTTATTTTCTGCACCATCGGGGAAGAATGGGGATTTGTAGGCTCTTTTATACTGATAGTATTATTTTTGGCATTGCTTATACGATTGATTTTCCTTGCCGAGCGACAGCGCTCGAAATTTAGCAGAATATACGGGTATGGGGTTGCATCCGTACTCTTCTTCCATTTTACTATTAACCTGGGAATGACTATTGGATTATTCCCTGTAATTGGTATTCCTCTTCCTTATATTTCTTATGGTGGCTCTTCATTATTGGGTTTCACTATACTATTATTTATTTTCATAAAACAGGATTCCGAAAGACTGGAATTATTGTAATTTGAAGCTCTTTAGAATTGTAAACTCCAGATATAGTGGAATAATTTTGAGTTCCGGACTATCTATCCCTTTTGCAAACATAAAATCCAGAACAGCCTCAGCTTCCTGTTGCTAACTGCCAAATATTTTCTACTTCTGCCTTTCGATAGTGTAATTAACAAGGTTTTCCAGGGCAGTACGTGCTTCTGATTCGGGGAATTCTCTCAGGATGGACAGAGCCTTGTCATGATACTCCGTCATTTTACCTTTTGCATATTCAATGCCTCCACTCTTAACAACGCGCTCAATGACAGAAGCAACCTTTTCGGGATTGTTATTATGATTTTTTACAATATTAATAGCCTTCCTTTTCTCACTATAACCACTGCTGTTTAGGAGGTAGATAAGTGGAAGGGTCATCTTTTGTTCTTTAATATCTATACCATTAGGCTTTCCGGTTTTGTTTGACTTCTCATAATCAAAAAGATCATCCTTTATCTGAAATGCAATTCCCGTGTATATGCCAAATTGCTTCATCTTATCAATTGTCTCCTTGTCTGCTTTTGCAGATGAAGCCCCAGCCGCACAGCAAGATGCAATCAGGGAAGCCGTCTTTTTTCTGATTATCTCAAAATAGATATCTTCCTCGATATCCAGCTTGCGGGCTTTTTCAATTTGAAGCAATTCTCCTTCGCTCATCTCCCTTGTTGCCTCCGAAACAATTTTCAATAGTTCAAATTCATTATTGTCAAGCGAAAGTAGCAGCCCACGCGATAACAAATAGTCACCAATGAGCACTGCAACTTTGTTTTTCCAAAGTGCATTTATCGAAAAGAACCCCCTTCTGATATTAGAGTCGTCAACAACATCATCGTGAACAAGAGTAGCAGTATGCAACAATTCAATCAAAGAGGCAGCAGTATATGTCGATTCATTTACCTCACCACAAATATCGGCAGACAGAAAGACAAACATCGGACGCATCTGCTTTCCTTTACGTTTTATTATATATCGTGTTATTATATCAAGAAGCGGGACAGTGCTTTTCATTGATAACCTGAATTTCTTCTCAAATTCAGTCAGATGATGCTGTATGGGGCGTTGTATTTCTTTGAGTGTTACCATAGTAATTTGCGCCTTCAAAATTAAAGTAAAACTTTGTATCTTTGAAAAAAAAATTAGATGACACGTTATCCGGCTAAAATATTAGTTGCTTTTGGAGAAGCCATAGACGGCAATGAGAAGATTTTTGACTGGCTTCTCAAAAATGGATATTCTGAGCTTGCAGCACTTTCAAAAGCAATTCGTGGCAGCGAAGAAGCTAACCGTTGGCTAATGAAAAACGGCTTTCCGCAATATGCTGCTTTCGATATGGCTATTGTGAGAGATAAGAAGGCTTTTGACTGGCTAGTCAAATATAAATTTGATTTGCTGGCAAAACTAACACTTGCCGCACAGGGCGATGAGAATGCCATTAGGTGGTTCGCCATTCAGAATCTGCAAATATTTATACGCATTGCCAAAAAGATCAAAGCATTCACTGATGGACAGACATTTGATTATCATAAGATTCATTTTTAGATGAAAATTGAGAACTTAGATCAATAAAAATAGAATATTAAGTAGAAATTGATTGTTTTTTACTCATTTCAGGCCTTTAAAAGTACCATTTTATTCATTTTTTTTAAAACTAAAAATAGCCTTCGTACTGGATATTGGTATGTTCATCCTTAAAATAGGGGGGGTTCGTACAATAAGTCGAATTTTTCTTTTTTATTGGAATCTTTTGTTATATTTTTGGCTCAGATTAAAAAGGAAGAATAAACCTTGTTATAAACCAATGAACTATGGCAATCTTCAATGTATCATCCGAACCGGCAGTAAGCATAATCTTAAAGTTTAATAACTCCGCTTATTCAGGAATAATCGGGCCAGGTAACCGCTTGGAATTACCTAAAAACCAATTTCACCATAAAACAATATTAATTACAAATACAGGAAAATCGATGCTTCAAATTTATCGTTCATTCTCTGCTAAAGATATTATTCCAACAAATTCTATTATTATCTATCAGGGAGAGGTCAGAAAAATATTACCAAAAGAGCTCGGAAACTCAATTACTGACATTACAGTAATTTCCAATCCTGATAATTACCAGGAGGGAGGATTTGCTATGAGTTATGTGTAGCAGATACTCTGCTTAATGAAAAAATATGCATAAAAATCCACAACCCCCTATCTGTAAAAAAATGGAATTGCAGATTTTATTCAGGTTATTTTACGGGAAATAATTTAAATATCTCATCCGATTTCATCAGAATATCAACATATTGCGCCCTACGATATGCAAAAGGATCGGAGATATTCTGGCGTGACATCTTCCCTCTGAAATCACCCAGAGTTTTGTAATCTTTCGAATCCATCCATCGTGCAATATCTGTCAGAATCGATTCAATTTGTTCTATGCCATTTTTATACAATGTACTTACCACTTGTACTGCATCGGCACCGGCAAGTATCATTGAAATAACATCCTCGCCAGTAAAAATACCCCGACTACTGCAAATACTTGCATTGATATTGCCGTGAAGCAATCCGGCAAACCTTAAGGGTAGTCGGCTTTCGTCATGATTGCTAAGATTATATGGGAACCTCATCTCCTCATTATCGATATCAATTTCCGGTTGAAAAAGCTTATTAAACAGAACAAATCCATCTGCACCCAGCTTGTCCATTTCTTTTATTATATACAATGGGTTTGTATAATAAGCACTAAGCTTAACAGCAACAGGAATCTTTACAGTATTTTTTACTGCTTGTAAGATATCTATTTTTTCATTAGTGATTGCTTTTCCCATTATCTCAACATCGGTAGGTACAGAATATAGATTTATTTCAAGCCCATCAACACCGGTTTGTTCAATTTTTTTGCTGTATTCAATCCATGATTCGAAATTTACTGCATTCAGGCTTCCGAAAACTGGAATATCAACAGCTTCTTTTGCTTCTCTAAGCTTCATCAAATACTCCTCAGGCCCTGCATGTTCAATATCAGGGAAGAGTCCTCCAGATTCTACATTAGAGTTCCCGAATGCCTGCATCTCCTCAAACATTTGCAAGTTCTCAAGTTGTATTTGCTCTTCAAAAAGAGATTTATAAACGATACCTGCTGCACCGGCATCCTCCATCCTTTTTAAATTGTCAACATTAATCACAAGGTTGCATGCTCCGACAATTACCGGATTCTTAAGCTCAATACCCATGTACTTTGTTACAAGATTAGTCATAATTTTATAAATATAAAATGTTAAATGTCTTAAATATAGCGATTCACGAAAATCAGGTAATTATACCCGATTGCAAAAAGCAAATGTATAAACTTTTTTTAGAAAAAATTTAATATTTCCTTATTTATATTATTATCTAAATCAAATCTAAATAATGTCAGAATAGTTTCATTTAATGTAATAATTAGTAAATTCGCCGCCAAATAAAAAAAGGTTGATATATATTAATTAGTTGGAATTTACGACTTTAAATAATTATAAAAAATGACAAAAAAGAAAAAATTTATCACATGTGAAGGGAATTACGCTGCTTCACACATTGCATATATGTTTAGTGAGGTTGCTTGTATTTACCCGATTACTCCTTCATCAGATATGGCGGAATATGTTGACCAATGGGCTGCTTATGGCCGAAAAAATATATTCGGAGAGGTTGTTGAAGTGAAGGAGATGCAATCAGAAGCAGGCGCTTCCGGTGCAGTTCATGGTTCGCTACAGGCAGGTGCATTGACAAGTACATATACTGCTTCTCAGGGATTATTACTGATGATTCCTAATATGTATAAAATGTCTGGTGAGCTATTACCAGCTGTTTTTCATGTAAGTGCAAGAAGCCTTGCTGCTCAGGCACTTTCTATTTTTGGTGACCATAGCGATGTTATGTCGGTCAGACAGTCCGGATTTGCAATGCTTGCTACATCTAGTGCTCAGGAGATTATGGACCTTGCAGGCATAGCCCATCTGGCAGCATTAAAAACAAGAATCCCCTTTGTCCACTTCTTTGACGGTTTCCGTACATCGCACGAAATTCAGAAAGTTGAAGAGATGCAGATGGAAGACCTTGCTCCTCTTCTTGACAGGGAAGCATTACAAAAGTTTAGAGATAATGCATTAAACCCAGAACATCCTGTAACCCGTGGTACTGCACAGAACCCGGATATCTATTTCCAGAGCAGAGAAGCTGCCGACAGATTTTATGATCCTATCCCTGATGTTGTTGAGGAGTATATGCGTGAAATTGAAAAAATCACAGGACGTGAATATCACCCGTTTGATTATTATGGTGTCGAAGATGCAGAAAATATTATTGTGGCAATGGGTTCTGTTACAAATACAATTAAAGAGGTTATCGATTATCTGATGGAAAAAGGGGAAAAGGTCGGTTTAATCTCAGTTCATCTTTACAGGCCATTTTCGGAAAAGTATTTTATGAGAGCTCTTCCGAAAAGCGTTAAGAAGATTTCTGTTCTTGACCGGACTAAAGAAATTGGAGCAACAGGCGAACCACTTTATCTTGATATTCGCGACATTTTCTTTGAAAAGGAAAACGCCCCCGTTATTATTGGTGGAAGATATGGCCTGAGTTCAAAAGATACAACACCAGCACATATATTATCGGTATATGATAATCTTAAACTTGAAAACCCTAAAAACAGATTCACAATTAGTATTGTTGATGATGTTAAGAATTCATCATTACCGTTGTTACCACCGATAAGTGTTGTTCCAAAAGGAACTTATGAGGCAAAATTCTTCGGATTGGGTGCTGACGGTACTGTTGGGGCAAATAAAAATTCTATTAAAATTATTGGCAATTCGACTGATAAGTATGCCCAGGCCTATTTTGCTTATGACTCAAAAAAATCAGGGGGTATAACCATATCGCACCTTAGATTTGGTGATGTGCCTATAAATTCTACTTACCTGGTAAGTACACCCGATTTTGTTGCTTGTCACGTTTCTTCATATCTTGAAAAGTATGACATGCTGAAAGGATTAAAGAAAGGTGGAACCTTCCTGCTTAACAGTATCTGGAACGAGGAAGAAACCAAAAAACGGCTGCCCGATCATATGAAGAAATATCTTGCCGAAAATGATATCTCATTTTATATTATTAATGCGACGCAAATTGCGAAGGAGATAGGTCTTGGAAACAGAACTAATACTATTATGCAATCTGCTTTCTTTAAGGTTTCGGAAGTAATTCCCTACGATCTTGCAGTTGAGGAGATGAAAACAGCTATCAACAAAACTTATGGCAAAAAGGGTGAGATGATCGTTAATCTTAACTATGCTGCCGTTGACAAAGGTGGTGAGGTTATTAAGGTTGAGATACCTGAAGAGTGGGCAAAAATTAAAGTGGTAGAGAAGAAAGATAACAGGGATTTACCCGACTTTATCAAGAATGTGTTTGAGCCTATCAATAAACTGAAAGGTGACGACCTTCCTGTTTCAGCTTTCAAAGGAAGGGAAGATGGAACATTCCCTCAGGGTACTACTGCTTATGAGAAGAGGGGAATTGCTGTGGATGTGCCTGAATTTATTGCTGAGAATTGTATTCAGTGTAACCAGTGTTCTTATGTTTGCCCTCACGCTGCTATTCGTCCATTCCTACTTGATGAAAAAGAAGCCGCAAACGTGCCGGAAGGAACAGTATTGCTTGACGCTAAACCTGTGAAAATGTTTAATGGTTTGAAATTCAGAATCCAGGTTAGTGTTCTCGATTGTACCGGTTGCGGTGTTTGTGCCGATGTTTGTCCTTCAAAAGAAAAATCACTGGTTATGAAACCACTCGACACTCAGTTGGACGAAGCTGATCGCTGGAACTATATGAACGACAAGGTTACTTACAAAGATGATATCGTTCCTAAAGATAAGTCGGTTAAAAACAGCCAGTTTGCTCAACCGTTGTTTGAGTTTTCAGGTGCCTGTGCCGGATGTGGTGAGACACCATATATTAAACTAGTAACTCAACTGTTTGGTGAGAGAATGCTGATAGCAAATGCAACAGGTTGTTCATCAATTTATGGCGGGTCGGCTCCTGCAACACCATATTGTACTCATAAAGAGAGCGGACAGGGTCCAGCCTGGGCAAACTCACTGTTTGAAGACAATGCAGAGTATGGTTTCGGAATGGCTGCTGCTATCGATAACTTCAGGAAGACAATTGCAAATATGATGAAGTCGGCAACTGATGTCTCCGATAAAACCAAAGTACTGTTCAACGAATGGATTGAAGGCATGCACAATGCTGACAAGTCAATCGATGCTACAAACAAATTGATTCCTGTCCTTGAAAAAGAGAAAGCTCCGGTTGCCAAAGAGATTCTTAAACTGAAGCAATATCTGATCAAGAAGTCAATCTGGACAATTGGTGGAGACGGATGGGCTTATGATATTGGTTATGGCGGACTTGATCATGTAATGGCATCGGGTGCCGATATCAATATCTTAGTTCTTGATACAGAGGTTTATTCCAACACAGGAGGACAGGCATCAAAGGCAACTCCAATCGGAGCAGTTGCCAAATTTGCTGCTTCGGGTAAGAAAATAAGAAAAAAAGAGCTGGGAATAATGGCAACAACTTATGGATATGTTTATGTTGCTCATATTTCAATGGGTGCAAGCCAATCACAGACATTAAAAGCAATTCGTGAAGCGGAAGCTTATCCGGGACCATCTCTCATAATTGCTTATTCGCCTTGTATTGCACATGGCTTAAGGTTTGGGATGAACAAAGCAGAAGAGGAAGAAAAACTTGCAGTTGAATCAGGCTTCTGGACATTATATCGTTACAATCCGCAACTTGAAGAAGAGGGTAAGAATCCATTTATCCTTGATTCTAAAGAGCCGGATTGGTCAACATTTCAGGATTTTCTGGAACGTGAAGTAAGGTTTACATCTCTGATGAAAGCATTTCCCAAAGAAGCTGCTGAGTTATTTAAGTCTGCTGAGGATAATGCAAAATGGAGATACAAATCCTATGAACGTATGTCTAAGATGGATTATTCCGAATAATAAATATTAGTATTTGGGATTTCTTGAACCATTAAGAAGTTAAGAGTAGTTAAGATTTTTTCTTAATATCCCTTATCTTCTTAGTGGTTTTTTAATGTAGTAGCAATAATCCTCACTTTACGAACTTCTTTATTGTTACAACACTTTTATAATCTGTAATCTGCATAAAATAAATTCCGGGATGTAAATCGGTGATATTTATTTTTACTTCGAAATTATTACCATTACATTGTTCCGTTTTATAAATAATAACTTCTCCGGCAACATTTAGTATCTTAATATTAAGATCTCCTGTTAAACCATTTTCAGATTTAATTATAATAACATCTTTTGGCGGGTTTGGAAAAATAATGAATCTTTGTTTAGATTTATTGTCATAAATTCCTGTACAGATCAGAACAGTTATTGTTACACTGTCTGAAGCCGCTGAATTTCCATCACTAATAGTGCAGATGTAGGCAGTTGTCTGCTGTGGACTTGCCATTGGGTCCGGAAGGTCAGGATTGCTAAGCCCAATTGCAGGAGTCCATTGATAGCTGTAATTTCCCGTTCCACCTGTTGCTGTTGCAAAAAGCTGAGTTGTATCTCCTGCGCATATTGAATCTGTTTCGGCATAAACCGAAAGCTCTAAAGTTGAAAACCCTTCTTCAATTTCCATAAACTGATTTACCTCTACATCATTAAGCTTTTGAATAATACCGCTGGGCCAATAGATTATCAGGCTGTCAACTATAGTTATATCATTAAGGCCGAATTCGAGGTTAAAACTGCTGAAATCATGTTTTCCCTCACCACCGCTTACCCAGCGTGTTATAGCTTCACCATCGCTCCATACAACTGCTTTAGTACCAACTGCATTGTAAGTTGATACAGTTCCCGTAAGATACAAATTGAGATAATTCCCCGGACAGTTATCATTTCTGAAAAGCCTGTATTTGTCAATGTGCCCGGCTGCAAAAAGATCAATTGCACCATCATTATTAAAATCGCCCCAACCTATACCAAAATAGTCACCTATCCATTCACCTGAAATGCCCATAGCTACCGAAACATTTGTAAAACTTCCATTGCCGTTATTCCTTAATAAGGTATTACTGTAAGAGTAAAAATCATGATGTGAACTGAAAATATCAAGTAGTCCGTCATTGTTATAGTCAGCAAAAGATGTTGTTCGTGTATCGTTATGTCCGAAGGTCCCTGTTGAGCTCGTAACATCTGTAAAAGTGCCGTCACCCTGATTTTGCAGCAGCTTACAACTTATATTCCCATAACTGCCAATGTAGATGTCAGGAAAGCCATCATTATTGTAATCACCGGAGGTTAACCCGTGTGCAGCTCCATTATAGGTTACATTTGCCTGTGAAGTAGCATCTTCAAAAGTACCGTCACCGAGATTCCTGTATAATTTATTTGGTGAGTCATTGTATGTGCCGAGATAGATATCCTGATAACTATCCAGGTCATAGTCAAAACAAGTTACAACCCAATAACTTGTATTGCTTATCACAGATTGAGTAAAAGTATTATCACCATCATTAAAAAGAACTGCCACATTGGGACTAAGACGCAGCAAATCATTATACCCGTCTTTGTTAAAGTCAGCAGCTGAATAAATATAGCCCGACACTCCCGAGCCACCTGTTATGTTTGAAAACGTGCCATCTCCATTATTTTTGTAAAGAGTTCCATTTAGTATCAGATCTGTTAAAGTGTCGTTTGTAACTTCTGCCCATAATATTTTATTGGCACCCTGACCTGCTAGTCCTGCTGATGATGTAATATTGGTAAAGGACGAACCATCATTCCTGTACAGCCAGAAACCGTTTCCGTCCTGATTTGAGAAGGCCAGATCAAGGTCTTTATCATTGTCAAAGTCGCACCAGCCCACAGAATGGCCAAGTCCTGTCTGGCCTGTGATTCCCATTTGGGCTGCTACATTTGTGAAGGTGTGCTGTTGGGCTGATAAGTTATTTAGTATCAGAAGTGTGAAAAGTGCTAATGTGATAATTGTGGGGGGTTTCATAATTTTTTTATTTTAATGTACTAAATACTGCATTAGTCCTTAATAAAGAACTTCCAGGCACAAAAATATTCCTCGGGATGGGGATCGGGAGGACAAGCGATAACTTCTGTTTTTATTCTGGGGTCAATAGCTTCGGCAAAGGTAGTGTATTCAACAAGTCCACCGGATTTACAAGGGTAGTCGGTCAACCCTTTTCTTTTCCTGGCAACCTGCACCCTACACTCATTCATTCTGAATACAATGCTATTCTCGGTTTCATCGGTAAACGATTGCTTATTCACAAAATTATAGAGGCGAAATTCCAATGCCTTTTTCAAACCTTTAATGCCGGGCTTTTCAGGTAGATTTAAAAGTCGTTTTATCGACCACGCCTCAAAAGGAGAGAAATGCGCCCAGCAGGAATCATTACATCTTTTTGCATCATTCATCCCATATTTGAATTCAACGGACTGAAACCAAACACCATCATTTGCAAGCCAGTTTACAGCCATCGCATTTCTAAGCTCTTCAAGCTTTTCGTCTGGCAGGTCAAGCAATGGTTTTGGAATATCATCTTCCATCTCAAAACCAAGAGTTTTGGCTATACGTTTCATCTGTATTGAGGAGCTTCTTTTCCAGGCTTCATTCAAAACTGCAAATGCTTTCTCTGTTCCCATCTGGTGTTGAACTTCGGCAAACCATAAGGCGTGATGCATCATCGTACGGTGAAAAAAATCCAGGATCAGTTGTGCACTTTCCCTTTTTGTAAGACTCTTTGGATCTGTGTTCATTTTTTTTGATTTTTCATAGTTCCTAAATTAGTTCTAAACTACTTCTTTTGTCCTGTATAAATCGTTGCAACTCCAAAAGTAAGCGGTTTTTGTATTGTCTCATTGAATCCAGTCTTTTGCAGAATTTTCAAAAACTCCTCACCAGCAGGAAATTTGCCAACCGATTCAGGCAGATAAGTATATGCTGAGCTGTCGCCGGAAATCATTTTACCGAGACCGGGCAAAATATTTTTAAAGTAGAAGTTGTAAACCTGTTTGACCGGAGCTTTTTTTGGTTTTGAAAACTCCAGAACCAGTATCATAGCTCCCGGTTTCAGCACACGGTTCATCTCAGACAAGCCTTTTTCAAGATTTTCAAAATTCCTAACCCCGAACGCTACCATTGCAGCATCAAAATAGTTATCCTCAAAATGTAAATCCTCAGAATCGCCAACCTGAAGGTCGATGATTTTATCAAGTTTTTTATTCTTTATTTTCTTTTGTCCGATCTTCACCATATCCTCGGCAATGTCCACCCCGATTATTTTTTTAGGATTAATTCTCATAGCTTCGATGGCGAGGTCTCCTGTGCCGGTTGCCACATCAAGAATAATTTTTGGATTATTTTTTCCAAGAATTTTAATTGCCGTCTTCCGCCAGCTATAATCAATTCCTGCCGACAGAAAATGATTCAGAAAGTCATAACGAGGTGCAATGCTGTTAAACATTGATCTGACCTGCTGTTTTTTGCCTTCTTTGTTTATATTTTCCACTGTTTTTTACTCTTTGCCAAAGGTAAATATTTCCATATTGAATTAAGGTAAACTTATTTTATTTCCCAAACAGCACCTTCAAATAAAGCATCGGCCTCTTTAACTCTTTCCTTTCTTCAAGATCGGTCATTGCCAGGGTGAGTTTTTTTCGGAGAATATCGCTGCTTGAAGCTTTGTTTATAACTGCGTTAAAAAGCCAGGGGTATTTAATAAAACGTGGTATTTTACTGCTGATATTCAGCTCTTTTCCTATTTTATCATACACATTATTATCATAGTTTTTCATAAACCCCGATGAAAAATTATCTGTTTCCAACGCCAACTTAGCCTGTTTGGCTGCGAACATGCCACTTATTGCAGCATGACCCACTCCTTCTCCAGTAACCGGGTCGATGAGGTTGGCAGCATCACCGGCAAGCATAAAATTATCTCCTGATATTACTCTTTTTCTGTCCCACAGAGGCAGAGGATAGGCCTCAACTTTTGATACCTGCTCTGCATTTTTAAATCGCTCCTGTAAATAAGGGACTTCTTCAATGGCTCTAAACATTGCATCTTTCAGGTTGATATGTCTTTTTGAAATTCGATATTGGTCAAGTCCGACACCAACATTTGCAAGTCCGTCAGACAGTGGGAAAATCCAAAAGTAACCCGGCAATAATTTTTTAAGGAAATGTAATTCAACGTAATTCTTCTTGTGAAAGCCGGTTATCCCTTTATAATATGTCTTGATTCCGGTCATAGTATATTTCTTTGTCTTTAAAATATCTCCCGGGTCTTTCATAAATTTTGATGTTGCTCCATTAGCAAATATCACGATTTTCGCCTCAATATCATCAGCAGATTTTGTGGAAAGCAAAATTTTGTTATTTGATCTTTTGTAATCCGTTATTTCCTCTTCTTCCAGAAACTCAATTTCCTTTCTGCTTTTCACCTCCTCTGCCATAAAATTATCGAAATCGATCCTGCGTGCAGTAAATCCGGGAGATATTGATTTATCCCAGTCACCACTGTCAAGAAAAGGCAGGTCAAGATGTTTATAATTGGGGGCAACTATTCTTATGCCATGCGAATGAGTTATGAAAGGTTGTTTCGACAATTTTTCAAGCAATTTACTATCAAGCTCATTTAGGATTGTCAATACCCAGCCGCTGATGCCATCACCACATATTTTGTCGCGCGGAAATTTTGCCTTATCAACCAAGGTGCATTCAACGCCATACTTTGCCAGAAACAAGGCAGCAAAAACACCTGCAGGTCCGGCACCTACAATACAGACGTTGGCTCTTTTCATCAGATGACTATCTTGTATTAATCATTTGATTTTGAATACAAAAAGCGTTTAATCTTTTTGGTGGCCGTTTTAACAAATTCATCCCTTTTAACTATAACGTCATTGATTTTTGAGAACTTGTTCACCCTGGAATTTACATAATTATGCAACTCTTTTTTCAGCTCTTCATATTTTTTTTCTAAATAATCAGAAAATTCCTCACCCTTATGCTTCATATGCTGATACTTTTCTTCAATCTCCTCACTGTTGAAATGTACCATTGCCACCAGTTTCCCTTTTTGCTGAATTACCAGCGACTCAGCAACATGTTTGAAATTATTGATAACAGACTCAATATCTTCAGGAAAAATATTCTCGCCTCCCGGCCCTATGATTACATTCTTACTTCGTCCCCGAATGTAGAGATAGTTTGTCTTGTCAAGAATTCCCAGATCTCCTGTTTTAAACCAGCCATCTTCCGTCATCACCTCTTTTGTAAGTTCCGGCTCCTTGTAATAGCCTATCATTACATTAGGACCTTTTGCCCAGATATCACCCTCACCGGTCATTTTTTGCGGATTATGAATTTTCAGGGTAACACCCTTAAGCGGTGGACCTGTAGATTGCAATTTCGTATGCTGGGCATTAACTCCGGCAAGTAAAGGTGATGTTTCGGTCAGTCCGTATCCAATAGCATACGGAAATTTAGCATCACGAAGGAATTTCTCAACCGTTTTATCAAGCTTGGCTCCTCCAATACCATAAAATTTTAATTCACCACCAAATGTTTCCATAAGCTTTTTCCCTGCTATTCCGTTAAACTTTTTGTGTAGAAACGGTATGGAATACATAAATCTTGTCAGCATATTTTTTTGAAAATTTGGCAATACTTTATTCCTGTATATTTTCTCTATGATTAAAGGAACTGTCAACATAAGCGTTGGCCGAATCTTTTTCAGGGCAGGGAGTAAAACGGCGGGGGTAGGTGGCTTATTAATGTAATAAATACTTGCACCACAGATAACAGGCAGAATAAACCCGATAGTATTTTCATAAGTATGCGACAAGGGCAAAACGGACAAAAAGCGATCATCGGTATTGATCTCCTGAATGCTCATACTGGCGACGGCATTTGAACTTATGTTTTTGTGAGTAAGCATAACTCCCTTTGATTTTCCGGTAGTCCCTGAAGTGTAGATGATGACAACCAGATCATCCTCAGCAGCCTTATATTCTCTTTTCGGTGTTAATCCCTCTTCATATTGAACTCCCGATTCACTTGTTTCCAATAATGAAAAGTCATCGATTAATATCCTGTGAATCAAAGTCTCTTTCCTGAAATTCTCAATCTTTAATTTCAGTCCGCTTGAAACAAAAATAGCTTTTGCTTCGGAGTGGGTCAATACATTTTCGATCTCAGTTTCACTAAAATCGGGAAGTATGGGTACAACAATCACTCCCATAGAAGCGATGGCAAAATATGTAATTCCCCAGTTGGGCATATTTGCACTCAACAGTGCTACACGGTCTCCGGGTTGAACCTTTAGTTTTTCAAGAAGAGAAGCTATGGATAATCTCCGCTTATCAAACTCGGCATAGGTAATTGGAGTCTCGCCAACAAAAGCTACAGCAGGCCTGTCGCCATATTTTTCAACTGACTGTTTCAGCAGTTCAGGTAAAGTTAAGGTTGGAAAATCATTCATAATTATCATTTTGGCAAAAATACAATAATTATGGGAATTTGTTTTAGAGCAAAAATGCCACCTGTTCCGACAAATGGTTGCCTTAATTTATTTTTGTCTTTTAAAAGTCTCAATAAATGCGAGAGCCTTTTTAACATTATCCTCAAGTAATTGAAAATCGTTGTTTTTCAAAATTTCCTTGGTAATCAGTTTTGAGCCCATTCCGACGGAATTTGGGCTGCCAGAAGCAGGTGGAGAGGCTTTGAAGTTTGTGAAGGAAATTTACTATTCTTCTCTTGACAGGATTGAAGATTTCAATAAATTACAACATAAGCACGCAGAAATAATTGCTCAGTGTGTTACGGGAAATATTTTAGAGAGGCATCTTAAAAGATTGTTTGTCAGCAGTTGAACATAACTAGTGCAATAACATAATTTTATCACAAAAAATTTTATCCTTTTCCATAATATA
>JAOZLR010000014.1 GCA_029934735.1 Bacteroidales bacterium | reverse complement strand
AACAAACCCTGAAAATACAAAATCATTGGATGACTGATGATGGATTTAAGTGGTAGTCTTGATCTAGTATAGCTATTTGATTTATGTCGCAATACCTTAAAATATTAAGAGTGCCCAATCTGGCAATTATTATCCTAACCCAGTATTTGATACGGTATTGCTTACTGAATCCTTTTTACACTAACTCCGGCATTTCTTTCGCCATTAGTGCTTTTGATTTTGCTATCCTGGTTATTGCCACGCTACTAATAGCAGCAGGAGGATACATTATCAATGACATATTGGATGTTGAGTCCGACAAAATTAATAAACCAGACAAAGTGTGGATCGGAAAGTTGATGACAAAGAAAAAAGCCTACATTCTCTATCTTACATTAACAATAACAGGAGTGATTATCGGGATATACCTCTCATCCCGCATAGGATATCTTATGTTTAGCTTAATATTCATTGCCATAGCCCTCCTGCTTTATTTTTACTCAACAACCTATCAGAAAATAGCCATACTTGGAAACATTGCTATCTCTTTCCTTTCTGCTATGGTCATCCTTATAGTGTGGCTTTATGAATTTTTTGCTCTGCGCTCTCAACCTGTACTTTTTGCCGAAGTAATGCCTGATTTAAAATATATAAGTACACTGGTTCAGAGCTATGCAGTTTTTGCATTCCTCACATCAATAATACGTGAAATAGTAAAAGATATTGAAGACAGAGAGGGAGATATGAAAGCCGGTTATAGAACATTACCGGTTGTTTTTGGTGTTAGCACATCAAAAATGATTGCAATAATATTTACTATTTTGACTATGGCAGCACTCGGTTACGGGCAATATGTTTTGTTTCAACACAATCTGATGATGATATTCTGGTATCTGCTTATTGCTGTTCAGACCCTGTTTGCATATTTGTTATTTCTGACGATAAAATCAAAGAACAAGGAAGATTTTAAATCTGTAAGTGATGCTGCCAAAATTGTAATGGTAGCAGGAATTTTATCGATGCAGCTATTTTGCATCAGTCTTTAACTTAACGTGAAAAGAATGATAAATGCTAAATTACAAGATTACAGGGTTATTCTTGCCTCACAATCACCAAGAAGGAAGGAGCTACTTGCAGGATTGGGAATTGATTTTGAAGTTATGCCTCTTTCCGTTGATGAGTTTTATCCAAACAATCTTAAGGGTGAAGATATTGCACTTTACTTGTCGGAACTGAAAGCAAAAGCTTTTGTGTTTGATAATGAGTATCAAAATGTACTTCTCATAACTGCCGACACAATAGTATGGTTAGATGGGGAGGTTCTGCCAAAGCCTAAAGATTATAATGATGCAGTCAGGATTTTAACAAAATTATCAGGCAGGGTACACAAAGTAATAACCGGTGTTACTTTACGGACAAAAGAAAAAATGCACTCTTTCCATTCAACGACAAAAGTTTGGTTTAAAGAGCTTACTAAGGAGGAGATTGATCATTACATTAATAATTACAAACCCTTCGACAAAGCAGGGGCTTATGGAATTCAGGAGTGGATAGGCTATATCGGAATTGAAAAGATCGAAGGTTCATATTTTAATGTTGTAGGGCTGCCGGTTCAGAGAGTTTATGTGGAAATTTTGAATTTTATCGGGTGATTGCTGAAGCAATGAAAGTAATGAGATAATTAATACGATGTATCAATAATAATTTGAACATTAAAAGTATTGTGTTCCGGTTTTCCTTCTTTTACCGGGGATTTGTTGGCCGTTTCGAGATATTTTTGGGGCATAGAACGCGGGTCATGGGGAGCAGTATAAGACACATATGCAAAGAATGTTTTCCTCTTATGATATGATCACAATTTCTGAATGGAAAATCATATTATTGTTTAATTATTAATTGATTTTTCTTTGTGAGTATCCGTGTTCTATTGATGGAACGCTGATTACGCAGATGACGCTGATTTTGTTAAATACTTAATACAATTCAATATAAAAAGTTAAGATCCTGATAATAATTGAAATTCATTTTGTGCGCTAATTTCATTTTCCGGCATATTCTCAAGTAAAATATTCTTTCCCAAAACATCGCCTTCAAACTTATTTCCCGAAACTTCCACATCTTTACATGCATTAAAAGATAGTGTGTATTTCCTTTTGTGAAAGGCTTCAAATCTCGTACTCCTGATTATTTTATTATTTACAAAGTTAATATTGTCAACAGATTTGGCATATAAAACGGGATAATCAAACGGATAAAAAGCATTGTTTTCAATTATAATATTCCGATGAAAAGGGGTTTCATTATTTAATTTTGGAATTTCGGGATAAATACTGATGATGGCCTGGCAAAACTGGTACATGGACGTCATACAAGGATCATTAAAAGTATTGTTCCTGATTACAACATCATTAACGGCTCCTGATTCGTACCAATAATTTGCATCGCCGGCAATTAAAATGGCAGAGCCGCTTGATTCAAAAATATTGTTTTCGATTACTACTTTGCCGGGTGTTGTAACAAGCAAGCCCCTTGCACGGCAACTTCCAAATAAACAATTGCTAATAAGCAAGTCAGGTGTCCAACTTAGGTTTTCCAATGCATCACCAATGGTGATTTCCAGAGGTACAACATCTTCAAATTCAACAATAAATTCAGAAGTATTTAATGCTTTAAATGACTTTAGTTTGCCAATAGAAACGGTTTGCATACTCTCGTTTTCTATAAATGCAACTTCCTCGCCGGATCGTCCCCAAAGCATCCCTTCCGACTGTTTATGCACGAAAAGGCATTTCAATTTATAGTCGTCAAGTTTTTCAATAATCCGAACACTTGTGCCATGTACATTGATGGGGTCGTCCATTAATCCGGCAAACTCACAATCAATAATATTTATCTGTCCGGCACAGTTCGATATCTGAAAGCCATCGTCGTGCGCACTTAAATAGCGATTCTTTTTTTGATTGGGTATAAAGTTTACATTAACATAATCTAAGTCTCGTGAGTATTGCGATAAGCACCCTAATCCGGCAGCATGATATACATTAATATTTTTTAGGTGGATATTTTCACTTTGCCACACAAAAATTCCGGCATGGTCGCGTGGGCTATGACGCAGGACTAAATAATTCCCTGCTGCCGGCACACGGGTAAACTCACCAAGCATTTGAACAACTCCTGCTTCTCGTTCTTCAAAAGAATATTTATTATCAACTGCTCTAAAACAGCCATTATCACCAGTTTCCGGCACTACCAGGCGAGTAGCCGCATCAAACTCCATAGTTCCCCATTTCCACATTGGCTCCTTCCAGGTTTCATCTACAAAATTGAGCCATCCATCTTCAATCACATAAGGAAACTGAACAGTATCAATTTTTAGTTCAATGATTTTGTCTGTGGCAGAAACAACTTTAGCCTGTGCTGTTAAAGGAATATCCCAGTCAATATTGACATTTCTTATAGTAATATTTTTGCTGTTATCAATTGAAAAGGGTTGCATTGGCCCGTGGAAAATAAAATCAGAGCCTCCTCCATCAATTATTAAATTTTGACATTCTTCTATCAGAAAGGCCAAATTTTTAGGGTTATTATCTGTTGTGTTCGATTCGAAATAAGTCTTTACATGCTTGTTGTCTATTCTAAAATCATATCTGCCGACCGGAAATTTAATTAAAACTCCGCCGTCAATAGTTTTGGCTTTTTCAATAACATCCTGTACGGCAAAAATTGCATTCTCTCCTGTATTGGGTTGTATCCCAAAATCAGTAATGTCAAGCACGGAATTCTGCTTTCCTTTTTGAAAAGAGGAACAAGAAGAAGCCAGAATGACGATCAGCATAATGATATTAATGAGCTTCCAATCTTTAAAGAACCTAAGGTGATTTTTCATGCCATGTTCATTTTTCATTTATCAATTTTTATTACCCAAGCATATTTACTGGTTGGTTTCTTCTGAAATTTTTCAGGAATATCCACTACAAAACCATTGCCTGACTTTTCCCAGTTTAGTTCTTGTCCGTTTCCTAATAATGTCATTTTTGCATCTTCATCTGGAGTAATGGAAGACAAAAATATTTTAGAAGGCATGCCGGATTCATTTTCTTCGGCAAGATAAATTGCATAAACAGCACCATTTTTTTGAGTAAGACAAACCTTTCCTTCTTTGTAAGGGGCAATAGCACGTGTTCCATAAATAGCTTCACTGTTAACCTCCATCCAATCACCAATTTCTTCAAACAGTTTATAGGCTTCATCATGCCATTTTCCATCTGGTCCCGGTGCTACATTAAAAAGCAGGTTTCCGCCTTTGGCAACAATATCAACCAACAAATGCACTGCCTGCCTGCCGCTTTTATACTTTGCATTTGGTACCCACGACCAACCGCCTCCGGCAATAATGCATGATTCCCAGGGATAGGAAAGTTCTTTTTCAGGAACACGGTTTTCAGGTGTAAGATAATTTTGATTTTTGCCGGGAACAGCACGGTCAACCACTATTAAGCCGGGTTGCTTTTTACGTGCTTTTTCAACCAACTCATCCATACGGATATCCTGATTAACAATACTGGTTTTTAAAAATCCCGATTTAGTATCCAATGCCTTTTTACTATACCATTTACCCATATCATCTTTCGACTCTTTTGCTACCCAGCCACCATCAAGCCAGAGGATATCTACTTTGCCATATTCGGTCATTAACTCCATAATCTGGTTGTGTGTAAAATCAACATATTTATTCCATTTTTCAGGATATAACTCAGGGTCGTAGTTTACATTTCTATCCCTTGGCGGGAAGTAGGGATCCCAGTAATTATCGTTGTGCCAGTCGGGTTTTGAAAAGTAAGCCCCTGCCCACATTCCTTCTGCACGGAAAGCATCAAAAATTTCTTTTGTAATATTTGATTTTGGATTGGAGTGAAACGCACATCCCGGATCGGTAACTTTATAATCAGTCTGTTTGGTGTCGAACATTGAAAAGCCATCGTGGTGTTTGGTAGTAAAAACCACGTATTTCATCCCTGCATCTTTTGCGGCTTTTGCCCATTTTTCAGGATTGAAGTCAACCGGGTTGAAAGTAGTTTTCAAGTTTTCATACTCTTTTACATACTCAAAATAATTATCAGGGTTTTCACCTTTTTTGCGGTTGCACCAGCCATAATCTTCTGGGCAAATAGACCATGATTCCACAATTCCCCATTGGCTGTATGCACCCCAGTGCATTAGCAACCCAAACTTCATATCCTGCCACTGTTCAAGTTTCTCAAGAACAAGAGGGTCGGTTTCGGGTACATATTTTTGTTCTTCGTGTTGCGAAAAAACGCTAAAAGAAATTATGGTAACCAGAAATGGGATAAGGGTTTTTTTCATATTAATAATACTTTAAATATTAATAATTTCTGTTTTGCCATAGAATTTTATTTTTCAAAATAAGTAACCGTACTAAGTTTCTGCCATGCCCCACGTGTGAAATCAGGAACCTTTACGGGCATACTTTGATTTTCTACAGATTTTTTTGAAAGTTCAACAATTGACGACCATTCAGCGGCATCATACACATCCTGGTCTAATGGAAGCCCGTTTCTCAGACAATAAATTAAGCGATAATCCATAATAAAATCCATTCCACCATGCCCACCTACCTCTTTTGCTTTCTCCTCAATATCTTTCACAATTGGATGTGTGTATTCATTCAATAAGGAATCCATTTCTGTTTTAGATAAAAAATGATGGGCATTTGGTTCAAGGGCAATTCCCTTTCGAGGATATTTCTGGGCAAAGCCCTTGGTGCCACTAACAGTATGTAAACGGCTATATGGGCGGGGACTTGTAACATCATGCTGCAACATTATTGTTTTTCCTTTTTCTGTTTTTATGAGAGAGGTGTTTATATCACCTTTTTTATAATCTCTTTTTGCATAATCAGAATCTTTACCAAATTTATCTTCGGCATAAGCGGTCATACCATACTGGTCGCTGGACATGGATACAATATAGTTCATTTTGTCGCCCCTGTGGATATTCATAATATGACATATTGGACCAAAACCATGAGTGGGATATGTATTGCCATCATTTTCTTCGAGATGCTTTAAGCGCCACATATTCCAGTACCCGGAGGAGTCATTAAAATTTAGCCACCTCAAGTCGTGGATGTAAGCACCCTCGCAATGAACAATTTCGCCAAACAAACCATTTTGAGCCATATTCAGGGTAGCAATTTCAAAAAAGTCGTAATTGCAATTCTCTAGTTGCATACAGTGTTTTCTGGTTCTCTCGGCAGTGTTTACCAGTTGCCAACACTCGTCAATTGTAAGTGCAGCAGGTACTTCAGTAACAACGTGTTTTCCGTGTTCCATAGCATAAACTGCAATTGGCGTATGTAAATCCCAATGGGTACAAACATAAATAAGGTCAATATCATCCCTTTCGCATATTTTTTTCCAATCCTCAGTACCGGTATAGCCATCTGCTTCAGGGAAGCCTTTATCCTTTAAAGTTTTTTGGCTTCTTTCCACATTTTTGGGAACTACATCACAAAGGGCAACAATTTTCACCCCATCCAGAAAAGTATAGCGATGCACCGCACCCGAACCTCTCATGCCTAGTCCGATAAAACCAATGCGAACTGTATCAATGGGGTCGCATGTAAGTTCAATTACATCTTTCTGCCCTTGAGGTCGTGTGGGTTCAGGAAATAACTCCCTGGCCGTAAATACAGAATCATTCGCTTGTTTCTGACTGGAATTGTTTACACAAGAGACCAATAGAATTGTGTAAACCGCTGATAATACTAATAATGTTTTTTTCATTTGTTTGATCATTTATCAATTAATAATTATTTCATCTATAAACAGCCAGGCTTTACCTCCTGCTCCATCATGCCAATTGGGGCAGGTAATTATATTTTTAGCCTGAACTTTTATAAAACGTACTTTTGTATTTCTGACATCAATTTTAAATTTCTTAATCTCAATATTCCTGTTTTGTTTTCGGGCAGCTATATTAAATGTTTTTACTTCCTTATAGTCTTTCCCATTTACAGATACAGATATTACAACTTTTTCGGGGCTGAATATCCACGATCTTTGGTTAACAAGAAACCTGCATTCTATTTGTTTATCCTTAGTTTTTTCCTTTAAATCTATAATAACTTCAACATCTGTCCCCTGAAATCCAAGCCACTCTTTATCTGTAAAATCCAAACTGCCTATTGCGCCATCAATCAATGTTTCATCACCGTTGCCTGAATATTGATGAGCATACATATTTTTTATTAAGATATTTTTACCGGTTGCAAAATTGCTGATTTTTTCTTTTTCCTTATAAATTCGTCCCGGTTCGCGAACAGCCCTTCCTTTTTTGTTTTGTATTCTATCGCCAAGTTCTGCCCGTGCCGAATCGCCAATAATCTTTAGTTGTTCAACAATTTCAGGATGTTGTGATGCAAGGTTGTTGGTTTCGCTGATGTCATTGCTTAAATCGTATAATTCTATTTCGCTAACAATGCCTTTCCCATAAGGTCCGGGCAAACCATTCATTCCGGGTTCAACACCTACGTATGAACGATAGCTGTGCGGAAATACAAGTTTCCAATTATCTTTTCTAACTGCAATTAATTTTCCGCCATAGTAGTAATAGAATTGTTCACGTGGATTTGCATCTTTCTCACCTTCCATTAACGGCAAAATACTCACCCCATCAATTTCTTTTTCAGGAAGTGAAGCACCGGTAATTTCTGCGAAAGTTGGCAGTAAATCAATGGTTGAAGCAATTTGGTTACACTCGGTTCCTGCCGGTATTTTGCCGGGCCAGCGCATTACTGTTGATACGCGTGGGCCACCTTCCCACATTGAGCCTTTTCCTTCGCGTAGAGGATCGGCTGAACCGGCATGGTTGCCAAAATTTAGCCAGGGACCATTATCAGCAGTAAAAATAATAAGGGTGTTATCATCTAAACCATTTTCTTCCAATGTCTTTATAATCTCCCCAACCGACCAATCAACTTCCATCATTACATCGGCAAATAAACCTCTACCACTTTTGCCTTTAAATTTTTCCGAAACCGCAATGGGAACGTGTACCATAGAATGTGGCAAATATAGGAAAAATGGTTTATCTTTATGATTTTTAATAAACTGGACGGCCTTTTCGGTATAAATCGTAGTTAGTTTTGCCTGATCCTCCAATGTGGCAATGGTATCAATAACCCGATTGTCTTCAATTAATGGTAGGGGGGGGTAATTTGATTTCCAACTGTTAGTATCTGCCGGTACGCCATCGTAACCAACCGGCCACATATCGTTTGAATAGGGCAATCCTACATATTCATCAAAACCATGTTGCAATGGCAGAAATTCTTTATGGTGGCCCAGATGCCATTTACCAAATATACCTGTGGCATAACCTTGCTTTTTTAACATTTCCGGAATAATTGTTTCCTCAGGGTTTATCCCAATATTTGAAAATGCATTAAGTGCACCCAGAACACTTATGCGCTCAGAATAACAGCCTGTTAACAATGCTGCTCTTGAAGCACTGCAAACGGCCTGAGAAGCATAAAAGTCGGTAAAATGCACTCCCTCATTTGCCAGCCTGTCAATATTCGGGGTTTGATAATCTGTTGCGCCAAAACAGCCAATATCGGCATAGCCCAAATCATCAATAAATATTAATACAATGTTAGGCTTGCTAATTTCATTGTCTTTTGAAGCAGGGTTCTTGCAAGATTGAAAACCTAGTAATAGACAAGCCAGGCCAAGACTTATTGCTGAAAGCTTAATTTTATTCATGTTCTTTTCATTATTAAGTTATTTGCTTGTTACATTTACTGTCTTACTAAAGATCCTTATTTCAAGTTTTAGTTTTGTTTCTTTTTCTCCAAGAAATGTGCAATCCAATGTTACTGTATGCTCTCCTGATTTTAACGATGGCAGATCGAGATTTAATTCTTTTATTTTATCATTGTTTTTACTGTAATGAATGGCTCTGTTTCCGCCTTCGTATTTTATAGTTTCTCCTTGCTGAAGTGTAACAGAAAATGTTAGATCCTTATAGCCATCAATTTCCATTTTAATATCTTTAACATCCCCGTCAATGGCTGATAGTATAAAATTCATATTTTGCTTTTCAGATGGGATATTGAAGATGAGTTTTGAAAAAACGGGCTCACCCGGTTGTCTTGTTTTTTTTGAATGTTCCAATCTAACAGGGGTAAATTGTGTTAATTCCCATTCATTGTCGGTAAATTTTTCGAGGTGGAATTCTTTTTCTGTATTTTTAAGATGTTCCCTGATTTCTTCATTAAAAGCCCCTTGCAAACGAGCTTGTTCCCAAATTTTTATCTTGTTTAGAATTTTATCAGTTTGTCCGTTTTCTTCAAGAGATTTGTAGCTGCAAACAAAACCAAAGCCGGCATTGTATCCGGCTGCTTTGGCAAGCATCCATTCAATATCTTCTATGCTTGTTTGGTTAGTCATACGAAACCATCCTAACATTCCGGGCATCAGGTTTCTGGTAAAATATTTTTGATTTTTGAAGCGGTATTCAGTTTGGCTTTCCCGAAAACCTGCATACCAGGGTTCGCCCCAGTTCATTCTGGAATAGATATGCCAAAAATAATGTGAAGTACGACTGGCATCAGCAATGAAATGGCTTTTAATACTATCGTTCAGATTATTGTACCAGGTTGTTGTCATTAAAATTTCTCCATAATTTCCCATACCTGTGGAGCGGTTGCCTTCCAATCCATCAAAAGATATTTGCCGTACGCCGGTTTTGTTGAATAATTCAGCAAGATTTATGGCTACTTCTTTTGTTAATTCGGCATCGGTTAAAAACACTTTGTAGGCATGATCGGCCAATAAGCCAATTTTTTCTCCGGATTGATGATGGGCAGGCTTAGTTTTGAAAGCCCCACGCTGACAATCAAGTAATTTCCAGGGTTTTTCATCAGAAACACCACCATACCTGATTAGCTCTTCATCAATAACTACTGTTTTCAGATTATTATTTTTCATTTGCCGAAATACATCAGGAGACCCTATTTCAATTTCCTTTTGAATATTATTTATTTCTGTTGAAATTGTACTGAACCCCACTTTTGCTAATCGTTTATCAGGTATTGGTGTAACATAAGAATCATTAGTTGTAATAAAATTGGACAAGGTATGTACGCCAAGATGGACTCCCTGTTTTTCAGCAATATCCACACAATTTTTCAAACTCTCAATTCCGTTGGGAAATTGCTTATTCAGCTCAAAATGCCCCCAGCTTTTAAACGGACCGGGATGGTCTAAATATTTCAGGCCAGCCATTTTTGTGTATTTGACTGCCTTCTCAATATCTTCTTCGCCAAACCCCATAATCAGGTATGAGGCATTGGCTGTTCTTGCTTTCTTACCCCATTCACCATCAATAATTGGGTGAGGCAGACCTTCCGCAAGTTCAATCATTCCAATAAAATCTAAAGTCTGGTTAACAGGACATCCGAAAAGGGCTATTTTAGAACCAATTACTCCTCCATCGTCATAAGCAGGGGCAAGGAATTTTTTATGGCTCCAGTTTTCAACTATTCTGTCCTTATTTCTATTGCGGCAATAGGCTTGCAATGTGCTACCAAAATTTTCGGGTTTTGCTGCTTCAACCCGATAAAGGACATGTCTCTTTCCTTCTTCATTTAAATCGGAATAATCGTCATTTTCAAAAATATCCAATTGTGGCATACAATCATTTTCTTTCCAGGGATAACCACCAAGGGTTTTTGGGTTTAGAGCCTGTATGCCTATTGCGAATTCATTACCCCTTACTACTCCTATAGTTTCTCCTATAATTTTATTTATTGTTGTTGGATAAGGACCCCAGATTATAAGTGCAATATTCTCAATGGGTTGAATATCTATTATTTCAAAACTGATATGTGTTTTAGTGAGTTTGGTCTTTACCCGTGCTGTTACTTCAACCGAATCATAATGAAAAATCAGTTCTTCATTTTCATAAATCATAGAAGCCGGTTTGTAAATTTTCCCGTCAATCCTTATAGATAAAAACGGTGCAGGTTGTTCTCCTGCAATATAATCCTTCCCCAAAAGTTTATCGGTCATTTGTGTGATATTTCCCTTATTATCAATACCAATAGTAAAAGTGTCGGTTGATAGCTTGGTTTGATGTGCGGAATTACATCCTGTTAAAATTACAATTATAGCAAACAATAAATAAAAATTGAATTTCATAGTCATTTAATTATTTAATATTTTTTTCATTCGTTAAAAAAAATTAGCATCAAAATGCAAGAAGTAAGTTTAAAAAGACGAATAATCAAAGCTTGCTGTTTAATCCAGTTCATTATTCAGGTTTTTGCTTTCTCCTTTTTTAATCTCTATTTCAACAAGTTTATCTTTATATTTGATTAATGTGTTATTGTTATTATCAGAATGAATGATAACATTGTTTAAAACACCATTTTTCCAATCCATATCCACCGCAAAACCACCTCTGGCTCGTAGGCCGCTAATACTGCCATCTGGCCATTCGTTGGGCAAAGCAGGTAGTAGATTTATTACCCCATTATGGCTTTGTAATAGCATTTCGGCTATTCCGGCTGTGCCTCCAAAGTTACCATCAATCTGGAAAGGAGGATGACTATCGAATAAATTACTTTGAGTTGATTTTCGCATCAATGCCATTACATGGTGATAAGCAGTCTCGGGTTGTTGTAACCTTGCAAAAAAGTTAATCATCCAGGCACGGCTCCAGCCTGTGTGTCCGCCACCGTGTTTTAGCCTTTTTTCAATTGTTTTATTTGCTGCTTCAAACAGGTCAGGGGTTTCGGGAGTAATTTGCGCAAGTGGGTATAAACCAAGTAGGTGTGACATATGTCTGTGGCCGGGTTCCCATTCATCATAATCTAAAATCCACTCCATTATGGTACTGTCTTTTCCAATTTTTACTGCAGGGATTTTAGAGCGGATTTGTTTCCAGTTTTCTCTTAAGTCAGCATCAATGCCCAGTATTTTACTTGCAGCCACACAATTATCAATATGAGCCATTAGGGTTTGATTGTCGATGGTTGCGGCATAAGTTAACTGGCAAGGATAGTCTTTCCCTTCGAGTTTGTAAGCATTTTCGGGCGACATGGTTGGATTGGTAACCAAATAGCCATCTTTTTCAATTAAAAAATCACTAATAAATGCCATTGCTTCCTTCATTATTGGATAGGCTTGGTTTCTTAAATAATCCGTGTTTTGTGTAAATTCGTAATGTCTCCATAAGGGAAAGGTCATCCAGACACCGCTTAGTGGCGACATTCCCCAACGCATATCAGCATTTGGTGCTGTATATCCAAAAATATCGGTGGCATGATGCATTGCCCAGCCATTGCATCCATACATTTCAGAGGCGGTAACTTTTCCGGGTTCTTGCCATTTGTTTACCAGGTTTGTGAGTGGTTCAACAGTTTCTGTAAGATTGCAGACTTCAGCAGGCCAGTAGTTCATTTGCAGGTTGATATTGGTATGATAATCGGAATTCCAGGGTGCTTTTATATGCTCATTCCATAAGCCTTGTAAGTTTGCGGGAAGTATGCCGGGAGTTCTTGAACTGCCCAATAATAAATATCTTCCGTATTGAAAATATAATGCGATGAGTGCAGGATCTTCATTTCCGTTTTTAATTGAATCTAATCTTATATCAGTCGGAAATGCTGACATTTGTTCGCCTTCGAGGTTTATTTGAACACGGTTAAAAAATTGTGAATGGTCATTAATGTGGTTTTCTCTGATTTGAGAAAAGGATTTTTTCTGGGCTTTAGTTAGAATATTTTCGCAAATTGATAATGGGTCAATGCTTCTGTCGTAGTTAAGTATGTCTAAATTATAATCGGTGGCAGCAGTAAGAATCAGGGTTAGTTCACTGGCATTTTTAATAATTAGATTATCATTTTCAGTTATAATTTCGCCACCATCATTTATGGCTATAAGTTTTGCTGCAAATTTCATGTTTTCTCCACCCGGACCTTGTGCTTTAGTTGTTTCATCAATAATTTGGCCTGTCATTATTAATTGATTGATATGCGCTTTTACGATGGCATCTTTTTCTCTGGTCAGATTTATTTTTGTATTGATACTTCCGGGTCTATCAGCATAAATATTTACAACAATAATATTATCGGGTGCTGAGGCAAAGACTTCCCTGGTAAAAGTTACTCCGCTAATCTGGTAGGTAGTTGTACTAATACCGGTGTTTAGGTTTAACTCTCTTCGGTATTCCGAATAATTTGTCAAACTGTCGGATGATAGAAAAATATCGCCAAGGGTTTGATACGAGCGAAATCGGGGAGGGGTACTCAACAAACTTTTATTACCTAAATTATATGCTTCTTTAATGTTCCCATCGAAAATAAGTTGCCGCATTTTAGGTAAATCATTTAGGGCATTGGGGTTGTTGCCATTAAAGCGTTTGCCTGCCCACAGGCTCTCTTCGTTTAACTGAATGCGCTCGTTGTACACATCTCCAAACACCATAGCACCTAACCTTCCGTTACCCACGGGCAATGCTTCATTCCAATTGTTGGCCGGCTGCTGATACCAGAGCTGGTATGTGGTGTGTTTATCGACTATTGGGTTTTCTTCCTGAATGGAATAATTACAGGCATTCAGAAATATGATTAGCATTAAAAAATGAATAAATTTTAGTTTTGTCATAATATTTTTAAATATTTGGTTTTGCTCAGAAACTATAATTTTTATACTCATATTTTTTATTTAACAACAATTTCATCAATAAAAAACCAGGCATCATTGCCTGCTCCCGGGTGCCATTTGGGCAATGGTATTTTTGATGCAAAAACCTTAATGTATCTGTATTTGCCTGATATGTTATCTAAAGTGTAATCCTGAAGAATAGCGCCTTCATCGCTTTGTGCAATTTCGTTTGCTACTTCCCCAAGTTTATCAAATTTTTCGCCATCAGTTGAGCCATAGTATTCTATCTTTTCGGGAAATAAAATCCACGAACGTTGAATTTGCAAAAAGCCTGTTGAAATACTACTGATTGTTTTTTCTTCATCCAGATCAATTATAATATCTATATCTTTTCCGCTGAATCCCTGCCAGTTTCCATCATTAAATGCATTACCTCCTTTAATACTGTTTACAAGTGCCCAATCGCCACCAGCAGTATATTTATCGGCATATTTGTTTTCATATTTTACTTTTTTTCCTGTTGCCAGATGAATAATAAAATTATAATCTGCAATGGCAACCGAAGGCGTATTATCAAAATATACCCTTGCTTTAATGCTTGTTGATTTATTTAATGTGAAAGGTTTTTTATAATGATTTGACTGTAAATTGGGTTCAGTGCCATCGGTTGTATAGTATATATCAAATCCTTCAGGTGCCAGTAAAGTGATAATAAATGATTTGCTGATGTTATCAAAAGAACTTTCTATTGAGACTTTTTCAGTTATTATCAGCCAACCATCGGTACGGAATGATGATGCAGGCAGACCTTCATTATTAAACAAACTGGCCTCATCAGTATTTTTAAAAGCATATCGAACAGCAACAGGATATTTTACTTTCTTTGAATATACGATAAGAGTTTCTCCATCTATTTCCGCTTGAGCGGGATAAAAAATTCTGTTAGTTTCAGCAATTTCAAAATTTGTTAGATTATTGTCTTTAGCCATTAATCCGCCATTAGCATGGTCAAAAAGCAATCTGATTTTGTTGTTTTCTATTTCCACAGATTTAAAAAGCGGACCGCTGTAAACCAAATCATTTTTGCCATAATCATTAGCCAATGCCCACAATGCAAGCCGCTTGCCTACATCATGTTTATTTGTGGGATGAATGTCCTTTGGGTCGCCAATATCCATAGTTATTGCCATACCGGTATTTGGTGTAACTAATGATTTTCGCTGGGCATCCCTGAGTAAGGCCCCAATAATTGGAGTATCGTATTCATAAGGTGCCAACTGCACAAAATAAAATGGGAAGTCTCCTTGTTTCCAATCATCTCGCCAGTTTTTTATCATTCTTGGGAAAAGTTTTTCATATAAAACGGCTTCCTGAGTATTGGATTCGCCCTGATACCAAATGGCTCCCTTTATGCCATAAGGAAGTAAAGGGGTAATCATTGCGTTAAACAAGCGATTGGGCGATTGATGGTTGATAGGCAGGTTACCTCGTTTTGCATTTTTTTCGGCTACTTGCTGTCTTTCATAATATATGGCATAATCAGAATCTGACCTTAATACATCCTCACTCATCCAGGCTTGTGCCGTGGAGCCACCCCAACTTGTATGAATAAGCCCTATTGGAACATCTAAAGCCTCATTTAGATTTTTGCCAAAGTAATAAGCCACCGCACTAAAATTTTTTGCGGTTTCAGGGGTGCACTCATCCCACCAGGCATGGCAATCTTTTTGAGGCTCGTCTGATAGTTGGCGGGCTACATAAAACAATCTAATATTTGGATTATTGGCATTTGGGATATCTTCTTCACTATTCATTGATTGGTCGAGTGCCCATTGCATATTCGATTGCCCCGAGCAAACCCATACTTCACCAATTAACACATTGTGCAAGGTGTCGCTATTTATGGTAACAAAATATGGTCCGCCAGCTTTTGGAGTTGGTAAATTTAGCGTCCATTTTCCATTGGAATTGGTGGTGGTCTTTATTGGTTTGTTGTTCCAGCTACCCATTACAATAATATTTTCGCCGGGTTTTGCCCATCCCCAAAAGGGTGCTTCGAATTGTTGTTGAAGAACCATATTATCTGCAAATAGTGCAGGGAGTTTTGTTTGGGAGAATAGGGTTTCTGCAAGTAGCAGGATAATTGAAAACAGTATTATTTTTTTCATCCAATTATAATTTATGTTTTATTTTTCATCTCGGGCAAGAGAAACCCCAAGATGAAAAAATAATTGCCTTACCAGAAAGGCTTAGTGTAAATATGACACGAAGATATATAAATATCGCATAAAAATACTAAAAAAACAAGAAAAACACTCAATTATTAATCATTATAAATAACGATTTTTGTAACTATTTAGCAGCTTATTTTTCTGCCAGAATTGCGTCTTTCACTATTTAATAATTCTCTAAAAGTTCAATAGTTACCAAATATGCACAATAATAATAAAATTTAGCCAATCTTTCGCATTGCAAGGGTCTTAAAATATTATTCGTATAAGAATTTCCTGTAATTTTGTACCCAAAGTAATTTTAATTTGATATACGTAATGGACACACCTTCAATACTGATAACTAATGATGACGGAATACACTCACCCGGACTCAGAAAACTAATAGAGATTGCCCGTGAATTTGGGGATGTGGCTGTTGTTGCACCTGACAAGCCACAATCGGGAATGTCGCATGCAATAACTGTTTCCTCGCCACTTCGCCTGGTTAAAATGGATGAAGCCGATGGGTATGTTGAATATAGCTGCAACGGCACTCCTGTTGATGCTGTTAAGCTTGGCGAGCAGGTTATTTTAGGAGAAAAACCCAATCTTGTTCTTTCAGGAATTAATCACGGCTCTAATGCATCTATAAATGTAGTTTATTCCGGAACGATGGCAGCCGTTATTGAGGCTACGATTGACGGAATTCCGGCAATTGGCTTTTCGTTAAGCGATTATTCTAAAGATGCCGACTTCAGTGCTGTTGATGATTATATCAGGACTATCATCAGGAATGTTTTAACAAACGGGCTTCCTGAGGCTACCTGCCTGAATGTGAATTTTCCGGCAGTTCCTAAAAAAGAGATAAAGGGAATAAAAGTCTGTCGCCAGGCCAAAGGCCGCTGGGCAGAAGAGTTTGACGAACGGCTTGACCCACACAAAAGACGCTATTTCTGGCTGACAGGTGTTTTTGAAGATGGCGACACCTCTCCTGATACAGACTCCTGGGCTCTGGCAAATAATTTCGTGACTGTAGTTCCTGTACATTATGACTTTACGGCACATAAGGCTATTGAAGAGATTAGGGAGTGGGAGTTTGAGATTTAAATCGGGTTGATATTTTAATATAGACTGAAATAGAGTTTTATATTCCACCCCCTAACCCCCGCCAGCGGGGGAAAACGCTTGGAATGTTATATCATATTTGGTCTTTTAATAAAGTCCAATTAATAATTAAGATAATGCAATCACTGAAAAAAGACAATTTCCTGTTCGGGCTGTTTCTCGGGATCATTTCTCCACTAATACTCTTTGGCGTAATATGGTTGATGAATTGGTTCCTTATGCTCATTGGTGTAGCAAAGTTATGGTTTGACACCGAAACTCAGGTTCTTGTAAGTATCTTCATTAATCTGATCTATTTCCGCTATTATTTTGTGACATTAAAAGATGAAAAGTCGGGAAACGGTGTTCTGGTTATTACCTTTGCATCGGTAATATTATTTTTCCTGTTTAAAAGCTATATCTTTTAGAGAAACATCCCTGATGGTATGGCGATGCATAGCAATGATTAAAAAGACGAACTCCGTAGGAGTTCAATATTATTAGCCACGGGCTTTAGCCCGTGGATAAAAGTGAAAAGGAGGGAAGTTTTGTCGCGATTTTCGATGGCGAAGCCGAAAATCGTGACAAAACCCCAAAAAACAGAATATCAGCGAATTACAAAATTATGAAATATTACCTCATATCCGGCGAAGCCTCAGGCGATCTGCATGCATCAAACCTGATGAAGGAACTGAAAATACAAGACAGTTCAGCACAATTCAGATTTTGGGGTGGCGACCTGATGCAGCAACAGGGTGGTGAGCTTGTTAAGCACTACCGTGACCTTGCTTTTATGGGTTTCTCCGAAGTGATTGCCAATCTGACAACAATTCTCAAAAATATTAAGTTTTGTAAAAAAGATATTGCTGAGTACAAACCTGATGCTGTTATTCTTGTCGATTATCCCGGCTTTAACTTACGAATAGCCGAATTTGCACACAATGCCGGAATCAAAGTGTTCTATTACATCTCACCCCAGGTTTGGGCCTGGGAAAAATCCAGGGTATATAAAATACGAAAGTTTGTTGACAGGATGTTCGTAATACTCCCTTTTGAAAAGGATTTTTACGCAAAATATGATTATGATGTTGATTTTGTGGGGCATCCACTACTTGATATGATTGAACAATTGCCGGAAGAAAAGCCTGTTGATTTCGCAAATGCTAACCATCAAAAAAAAGAGCCTATAATTGCCTTGTTGCCTGGAAGCAGAAAGCAGGAAATTAAAAAGATGCTTCCGGTTATGCTTTCGGTAACAGAACATTTTCCTGCTTATCAATTTGTGATTGCAGGAGCACCTTCCATTGAAAAAGAGTTTTATATGGGAATTATCGGGTCTAAAGATATTAGAATTGTTTATAACCGTACTCACGAACTGCTGAGAAATTCCTTTGCTGCACTCGTCACTTCGGGAACTGCTACCCTCGAAACTGCCCTTTTTGAAGTGCCGGAGGTAGTCTGCTACAAAGGAAGCTTTATTTCATATTCAATAGCCAAAATGGTTATCGATAAAGATATCATCAAATATATCTCACTGGTAAATCTTATTATGGACAAAGAGATAGTGAAGGAGCTGATACAAAGTGAGCTGACAACAAAAAACCTGACTGATGAGCTTACGAAAATAACCGGTAATAAAACCAACAGAAAGCGAATGAAAGAGGATTATATTTTGTTGAAGAAAAAACTCGGCGGGGCCGGAGCATCGAAGAAGACAGCTGAGTTGATAGTCGGGTATCTTAGGGAATAGCTCTCGGTATTAGTCTAAATCGCAAAGGGATGTCTCACCCCACCGCAAGGCCAAACCCCACGGTTCGACATGACAATCGTTGTTTGTATTTTGCTACGATCCTATTCTGTCTAATTCAATCCTTCGCTCCACCACTCAGTAGCTTTCTCGCCCAAACTATTCCTTCACCAAAACAATCTCAGAGATCATCAAATTACCTCCTTTAGTCATTTTTGTTTTCAAAACCAGTTTTCCATCATTACTATCTTCGCGCATAACATGAAATTTAACCCATTTACCTTCTTCTCCATTATGCTCGCCAAGCTGTACTTTTCTGCCCTCAAATTCAAGATATCCTTCTCTGCCTTTATTATTCCAATCATTGAACCGGACATAAAAACTCCCTAAAATCCCATTCGGACAATTGACTTCTATGGTCATATTTTGCCCATGCCATGCAGTAACATGATCATCCTTCCAAACCCCTTCAGCTTTAACTCTATAATTTGAGCCTTGATCTTCCACAACAATACTGTCCAACTGTTGCGACCATGGCTTGCTTGTCTCTTTTTCATTTACTTTTTCACCTGCATAAACCTGAAGTATTGTATTTTTAAAACTCCCGCTTGTCTCTACTCTTTTCGCTTGCGGAATTACAGGAAACAAATCTTTTAAAAAGATATTTTCCACTTCTTGATCCGGGGCAAAATCATCTGTTTTCATATATTCTAAAAGGCTGTATTTTAATTGTCTTGCTACCGGAATTTCTTCATTGGTAATATCAAAACCACACACTAATAGCTTGCCTTTACCCACTCTGAATTCAAAAATAGTTCCTTCTTTATTATTTCGATGAAAGTCGTCCACTATTTGAGCTAAAGGCTTGTAATTAGCTGGTAACTCGTTTAAAATAAAGCCCTTGGTAGTCTTTCTAAAAGGCTCCCATTGCCAATCGCTGTGATATGAAGTTGGAAAATGCTTAAATGCAGGATGCTGATCTTTCACAAGCATGCCTATGCTGGTTTTGCCCTGTCCGGGAAAAAAGGTCAATGACCAATAAAGTGGATAAAAATCTACTGCTATGCTGTTCTCTTCTGTTCCAAGATTGTGAGCCAACAGTAAAACTTTCCTGCCTTCTTTCAAAGCCAATAGTGTAGAATCATTCAGCTCATCAGTTACTAAGATATCCGGAATATCAGAATTTGGTAGTTTAGCAGGATAGACCCAAATCTTCCATTCATTTTTAAAATGTGTATCTTTAAGTTGTACAGAAACTGTAAATTGTTGGGCTTTGTCTATAGCTTCTAAGGACATTGAAATATTACCAATATCCGTTAAAGAACCAACAGAGATATTTTCTATTGGCCATATTTTTTCAATTAAAACCTCCCCATCCGATGAAGTAACTCTGGCAATAATTTCCCCTTGTTTAATCTCCGACTGACCATAATGTGATAGCTGT
>JAOZLR010000150.1:5520-6781 GCA_029934735.1 Bacteroidales bacterium | reverse complement strand
GGGTGTCGTGTATATAAAAAACGGATGTTTTTAAAAGATATGCAGCCATACCTGCAAGAAATCCGATAAGTGCACTCAGGATTATGATAAAATAACGATCATTGATGTTTTTGGCTCTCCATACGAGAAACTTTCCTATCAATGTTTTATCACCCATAATTAATGATTAGTACAGTAATGCTCAATTATCAAATCGTCCAAGATGTAAGTCCTGTTGCTGCAAACTCATACCTTTGAGCCTTACCTCCAAATTTTTTCAGAGTTTCAATTACTTTGAACCTTGTATTATTGGGGCAATAGAATATCATAAATCCACCACCACCGGCACCTGATATTTTTCCTCCTGTTGCTCCACTACTTATAGCAGCATCGTATATATTATCAATAAGCTCATTAGAAATTCCGGCAGCCATCTTCTTTTTGTTTTGCCATCCAAAGTTCAGGATATCACCTATGTTATCAAGTTCTCCTCTTAATAGAGCCTCTTTCATCATTATGGCCTGCTGTTTTAGTTTATGAGTAGCTTCGATGGAATCAATATTTTTATCTATCACATTTTTTCTTTGTGCCTCAATAATTTTTGATGACAGCCTGCTGGTTTCAGTATTGTATAGTATAAGATTATTAGCCAGTTCGTTAAGAATAATATCATTAATCCGTAAAGGATTAACAATCACCTTATCATTGTCGTAAAATTCCATAAAATTGACTCCCCCGAAAGTAGCAGCATATTGGTCCTGCTTGCCGCCTGCCATTGCCAGATCAACCCTCTCAATTTCGTAAGCCAGTTTTGCGAGGTCATACTCTCCAAGAGGTAGTTGCAGCCATTCGGCAAAAGCACCGAGAATAGCAACAACAAGGGTTGACGATGTTCCAAGACCAGAGCCTGGAGGAGCATCAACAGAGGTTGTCAGTTCAAATGAAAGTGGCTTCTTAGTAAATTCGGAAACAATACGGTTGTATATTCCTTTGACCAAATCAAGGCAGTCATTTAGTTCAATTTTGTTGGTTGACCCAAATTCCAGCTTCTTATTTTTATCTAACGAGTTAATAACAATTTTTCCGCTAGTAGTTGGCTTAATGGTTGCATATGCATACATACTAATTGTTGCATTAAGGATTGCTCCACCATAAATATCAGAATATGGCGACACATCACTTCCTCCACCAGCAAGTCCGAGACGCAATGGCGCCTTACTTCGTATTATCATTTAACAATTATTTTTCTTATTTCATTGATTTCATCCGAAACCAGTCTTAC
>JAOZLR010000150.1:0-5420 GCA_029934735.1 Bacteroidales bacterium | reverse complement strand
TCACAGTCGATATTAATTTAGGATTTAACCAGGTTCCTTTTTCTGTTAGTTCAGTTAATAATTTCCTGACTGATTTAATAAGCTCATTCTCTTTTGCTTTTAGCAGAATTCCTATTGTTCCCGTTAAATTATATTTAAGTTGTTTTGCATATCTTCTCCCCATTATTTCGTCCATTATTACTAAATCCGCATTCTGTTCTTTAGCGAGAATTAATACTTCTGCTTCTCCATTATCTAAATCAATAAAAAAAACTCTTGAATCAGGGTTTTTTATTTCCTGAATTTCTATCCAGTCTAATAGTGCTAAATCCTGATAATATGGTTTTTTTCTTCCCTTTTCTATTTCATGAAAAACTGCAAGTGGAACTGTGATTTTTCCATAAAGATCTTTTAACAAATCAAGTTTGTCTATTTTTAACAAAGACAAAATAGGGGTTGTATTGGATATTATTTTAGGCATTTGCTAAATCTGATTCTAACTCGTTCTCCAATCCTTTGTGAAAATACGAAACATTGTACTTTTCAAGCAGTTCAAGAAAATCAATACGGCTGATATTTAATAATTTTGCAGCAAGCCCTGATGAGATCTTCCCTAATTCGTAAAGTTTTATTAACGATATTGTTTTCATTTCATTCTTAAATTCTTGATTATCCATTTTGAGAGAAAACGCCAAAGATTCCGGGTAGTTTATTGTTATCAGTTGTTCCATTTTTTCTACAAAGTTAACTATAATTATTTGAACTTAAATAAATTCTTATCAGATTTGTCTTGGTTAGGTGTGTAGTAAGGTTTTGTAGCAAGGCCAAGTGGTGTTTTTCCTGCACTATGTTTCTTGATTTCTATTTCGTATTACTATTCATAGTCTTCTAATATCATTGCAGCAAATAAGAAAACCAAAAATGAGTTTATTTCTCTGTAGAAAAAATATTCATTCTCCGCAAACCGCATCTATTGCCTGAAGCATTTTATCCCACGAAAATCTCTTTTTATCCTCTCTGACATTTTCAACAAATTCGCTCTCCTGCTCCTGATTAAAATATGTGAAAATTGCATCAGCAATTTGCTTTGAGTCAGGTTCAACAACATACCCATCCCTTTTATCAGTTACAATTTCGGAAAGACCACCTACATTTGTCGTAATTATCGGACGCTCAAAATGATAAGCAATTTGTGTTATCCCGCTTTGTGTTGCATCTTTGTAAGGTTGCACAACCAGGCTTGATGCACAGAAATAGTTCACAACCTCAGTGTTGGGAACAAACTCATTGTGCATAATGACATTATCTTTTATCCCAAGCTCATCAATCATTTTCAGATAGGGTGCAGAATCAATATAAAACTCGCCAACTACCAGCAGTTTTAAAGAAAACTGTCTTAGCCTCTCATCGGCAAAAGCTTCCAGCAACAAATCAAGCCCCTTATAATCCCGTATAAACCCAAAAAACAGAAGGTATCTATATTTATCTGGTAGGTTTAATCTTTCAAGAGCATTCTTTTTCGGAATCAACTCCCCGAAATTATCATACAAAGGATGAACAGTCATATGTTTGGGCTTTTTGTTGTCAAAAATTTTAAGGTCGTTTAATACTGACTTTGACATTGTCACAAAACAGTCAATACTCTTCACAAAATATTTTGAGAGGGCTCTGTCTCCTGGTTTGTGCTCGTGGGGAATAATATTATCAACAATTGCAACTACTTTTATGCCTTTTTTTCGGATTGTCCTGGAAATTTTACCAAGACAAGGCCCCATAAATGGTATCCAGAATCTGACAATAACAAGGTCAGGTTCAAGACTTCTTATCTCTTTCCCTGTTTTTACCCAGTTAAGAGGATTAATCGAGTTAATCCTAACCTTTATATCCAATCCTTCGGGAGGAGCTTCTTTTGAATATTGGGTGGTTCCGGGGAAAAGAAAAGAGGGATATTGCAGGCTAAATGTATAAATCGTTACATCATCACCATTATCCATATATGCTCTTGCTAAACGTTCGTTAAAGGTAGAAATGCCACCTCCACGCAAAGGATAAGCAGAACCTATTATAATTATTTTTCTCTTTCCGGACATCTGTTAATCATCCTCTTTAAGTCCTGTTTCCTTTTCTATCTGATATATATTTCTTTCGGACGAACTTCGGGAGACCATCTCTGCAAGGAAACCGGTAAGGAACAACTGCGTTCCGATAACCATTGCAAGCAGGCCGAAATAGAACAGAGGCCTTTCGGTCATACGGTAAACATCGAAAATGAATTTAGCAACTGTAAGATATGCACCGACCAGAAATCCAAAAAAGAAGAGAATAGAACCAAGAGCTCCAAACAGGTGCATCGGACGTTTGCCAAACTTCGAGATAAAGGTTATAGAAAGCAGATCGAGGTAGCCCTTAATGATACGCTCCATACCAAACTTGGAAATCCCGAACTTACGCTTCTGATGCCGGACAACTTTCTCTCCAATATTATTGAATCCTGCCCACTTGGCAATTACCGGTATATAACGGTGCATCTCTCCATAAACCTCGATATTCTTTACAACAGCATTACTGTAAGCTTTAAGCCCGCAGTTGAAATCGTGAAGTTTAATACCAGAAAGTTTACGGGTAGTCATATTAAAGAATTTAGACGGGAGCCGCTTCCCAATCGGATCGTGACGTTTCTTTTTCCATCCTGAAACCAGATCGAATCCCTCTTTTTTGATCATATAATAAAGCTCAGGAATTTCTTCGGGACTATCCTGCAGGTCGGCATCCATAGTTATGACCACATCGCCCCGGGCAGCTTTAAAGCCCTCGTTTAATGCAGCCGATTTTCCATAATTCCGTCTGAACTTAATCCCTTTAAAATGCTCATCATTCTCAGAAATCTGCTCAAAAACATTCCAGGAATCATCATTACTGCCATCATCGATAAAAAGTACTTCCCAGGAAAAGCCATTTTTTTCAACAACCTCCTTAATCCAGTTTGCAAGTTCATTTAATGATTCCTCTTCGTTATAGAAAGGAATAACAACAGAAATATCCATCAACAAATAATTTATACGTTAGACTCAAGTGAGTTATCCTGCTTTTTGGTGAAAGCTGCAGCTATTAATGCCAGAATGAGTGATACAAATGTCGAACTAAGAAGACCAAATATTGTCATTATCCCGGGTGTCATAAATTTTTGGACCATACTCATGGATTGCTCAATTTGATCATCGCTCAAGTTCTGATCTGATGCAATCATTTCCTCCTCCGCTTTCTCCAATAATATTTCAATAAAATCTTCTCCGAGATAAGAAATAAAGAAAAATGAAAATATTGCCGCTATAATTGATGCGAACAATCCTGTAAGAAAGCCAACTGAAAACGACTGACCAAATGTAATATATCCGTCAAGATGCTTGTCGCGATAATGCATTTGTGCTAGAAGAATTCCGAGAAGAAGAATAACATAAGATATGTAACTCGTCCATTTTTCGGTATGCAGGTCAATCAGGTAAAAGATAAGTGATAAAACAATTAATGCTACTCCGATATACAATCCGTATGTCAAAGCGAACTTCCACGAGGGGTATTTTTTATTTTCCATAATATAAAGTTTTTGTTGATTATGGGCAAAAGTAAGAATTTACTCAAAGTATGCTTAAAATACTTTTATTTATTTTTTAAATATTTTTTTGTGCTGGTTAAAGTTAAAATTATACTTTTGTGCCGGGGTAAGTCTTATACGACCAGCTCCCGCTGAACTCCCCCAGAATCGGAAGGTAGCAAGGGTAGGCGGTTGTAGCGGTGCGATGTAAGTAGCTTACCCCTTTTTTTATTGTGTTAGTTTATTTAGTATTTACTCTTCTTAATCGTTTTCATACAATAGTAATCTGTTTTGTGTTGCATTTAATTTACTTTGCAGGTCATTCACTTTCTGTAATAAGTTAAATATAACATCAATACCTTCAATGTTCACGTTTAATTCGTGATGCATTCTTATCATTTTCTCAATATCATTTATTCTATCCTGATGAAGATATTGAGTTTGTTCTATTGTTATTATTTCAATTAGACCAACTTCATACAGTTCGTTAAAAAACGACACTTCTACTTTGTAATGTGAACAAAGCAGAATTACAGGAATATAATTTTTTGCTTCCATATCTATCTCTGTTTAGCTAATTCTTCAAATAACTCTTTTTCTTTATCCGAAAGATTGGTTGGAGTTTTTATTTTGTAAGTAATATATAAATCTCCAAACTGACCCTCTTTTTTATAAACCGGAAACCCTTTCCCTTTCAATTTCACCGTTGTATCATTTTGAGTTTCGGGTTTCACTTTTAGTTTTACTTTTCCGGTAAATGTGTTAACAGTAAACTCTCCACCTATCATTGCTTTGTACAAATCGAGGTCGAATGTTGAGTATAGATTATCCTTATCCCGCTTAAATTTAGTATGGTTAGTGATTATAAATTTGATGTGCAAATCTCCATTAGGCCCACCATTCGCACCTTTACCCCCGTGTCCTTTTATTTTTATTACTTGCCCATTTTGAACTCCGGCGGGTATCGTTAAACGAATGTTTTTGCCATTAACAGTTAATGTACGTTTATGAGTTTCATAAACATCTTTTAAATCGAGATGTAGCTCAGCATTAAAATCCTGTCCTTTGTATTTTGCACTTCTGCCCCTAGGCCTTGATGAACCTCCTCCAAACATAGAACTAAAGAAGTCAGAAAAGTCCTCTTCAGAATATTGTCCACCTTGCCCCCCGGAATATCTTTGTTGATTTGCGTAACCCTGTTGCTGTTTTGCCTTTTCAAATTCTTCAGCATGTTTCCAGTCTTTTCCGTATTTGTCGTACTTTTTACGATTTTCAGCATTACTAAGTACTTCATTAGCTTCATTAATCTCTTTAAACTTTTTTTCTGCTGTTTTGTCGTCTGGATTTAAGTCTGGATGATATTGACGTGCTAACTTCCGATATGCCTTTTTAATCTCTTTATCAGTCGCCTTTTTGTCAATTCCCAATACCTTATAATAGTCTATAAATGTCATCAATTATTCCTTTTTTATAATTACTTAAGAAAAATCAATTTTTTTAATAAAAAAAGCCTATCAATTCTGACAGGCTTTTAAATGCTGGAAAATCAAAGAGTTATCTTAGATTACTTTGACATTTATCGCGTTCAATCCTTTTTGACCCTCCTCTACATCATAACTTACTTTGTCACCTTCAGTTATATTGTCGATTAATCCATTTTTATGTACAAATACATCTTTACCTTCATCATCAGGGGTAATGAATCCAAACCCTTTTGAATTATTAAAAAATTTTACTGTCCCGTTACTCATAATAAATAATTTTAGTTTAAAAAAGCACAAAGATAGTATTATATCTTTTCATCTGATTATTTTATGCAACTTTAATTTTAACACAGTATTTCGATTAT
>JAOZLR010000149.1:5408-6793 GCA_029934735.1 Bacteroidales bacterium | reverse complement strand
GCTCTGCCATTAGTATCGATAAGTTCAATAGACTCTGTAAGCCCCTCATCGGAATGAGCCACAGCTTTTAATCCGGGAGCAAGTTTGTTGACAGCCTGATGGTGATTGCTGTTTACAGTGCCTATATTTTCATCTACAATATCATTTAACAGTGAATTTTCTGATATGGTAATTTTATGCTTCGATGGTTTATATGGTGGATGCCTGTGTTTTACTGTTGTTCCGACATCTGTGGGGATATCCTGATATAATGTTCCTCCAAAGTAAACATTCAGCAGTTGATGCCCACGACAAATCCCCTGAATAGGGAGTTTTATTTTAAGAGCTTTTCCGATAAGTGCAATTTCCAGCGTGTCTCTGTAATTATTTGGCAGGTCACATTTTGTAGAATCGAACTTCTCTCCATACCTGTCAGGGTTAATATCTTCACCACCTGTAAGGAGGAGGCCGTCGCATGTTTCCAAAACTTTTAGTGCCGAATCAACTCCGAGATGATACATGTCAATACAAACTATTGTTGAATCTACAGCGTGTAACCATTTGATGTAATTTTTGTAGCTCTTCTCGGGAACTGCTTTTGAAATAGCAATTCTGACTGGTCCCGCCTGATACTGTTCAGGTGTTGAGCAGCTTGATAATGCCAGGAGAATTCCTAATATGATAATAAGTAATGATTGAGATTTAATTTTCATAATTTTGAATATTTTAATATTTCCTACCCAACTGCATCGTTCACTAATCCATTATTCCAGTTCCTGCTATTTAACTTCTATTGCTTTTTGGTTGATGCTATTGCTTGTGGTTTATAAACAAAAAACAAGCCTGTTCCAAATAAAATTAATGATGCTGAAAGTAAGTACAATATATGCGAAACAGCAAAAGTAGGTATCAGGTAAAATCCTGCTAAAAAAGTTCCGGTAATACTACCTACTGTCGATATAGCATAAAGGTTCCCGACTGTCGCTCCTGTAGTTTTAAGACTGCTAATCTTCAACCTTGCTGCAAATGGCGATACCATCCCAAGTAAAAAGCCGGGTACAGAAAAAAGTATAAGGGAGGCCAAAACCGAAACAGCTTTTACATTATTAATGAAGTCCAGCAGACTTGTTAATAACACGTCCTTTATTGCAGTTGAGAGAATGATAAATATGGCTGCAGCAATAATTATCTTTGCCAGAAGAGCAAACTCCGGTTTCCTGTCAGCAAGCCTGCCCCCAAGATAATAACCCAGGCTGAGGCTCATAAGAATAACTCCGATTATCGCAGACCATACTGTGATGGATGTCCCCACATAAGGCCCGAGCATCCGTGAACCAATTATCTCATAGGCCATCACAACAGCTCCGGAAACAAAAACTACTATTTCAAGATAAAATTTCTTCATT
>JAOZLR010000149.1:0-5308 GCA_029934735.1 Bacteroidales bacterium | reverse complement strand
AATGGAGTAAAAATGCAAATATCTATGAGGTTAATATCCGACAATATACAAATGAAGGAACTTTTAAAGCTTTTGAAGAGCATTTGCCTCGTCTGAAGAAAATGGATGTGGATATTTTGTGGATTATGCCGATATTTCCCATAAGTGAGAAAAATAGAAAAGGTAGCCTGGGGAGCTATTATGCTGTCAGTGATTACAAAGCTGTGAATCCTGAATTTGGAACTATGAATGATCTGAAAGGACTTGTCAATAAAGCACATGAAATGGGTTTTAAGGTAATCCTCGACTGGGTCGCAAATCATACAGGATGGGACAATGCCTGGATAGAGGAGTATCCTGACTGGTACACATTAGATTCTGCTGGGAAAATGGTGTCTCCATTCGATTGGACTGATGTGGCTGATTTGAATTACGATAATAGGGAGCTTTGGAAAGCAATGACAGAAGCATTGGAGTTTTGGGTGAAAGAGGCCGATGTTGATGGATATCGTTGCGATGTTGCAGGAATGGTGCCTACAGAATTCTGGAATCAGGCAAGGGTTAAATTGGATGAAATCAAGCCTGTTTTTATGCTTGCCGAAGCGGAACAGACAGATTTACAGATTAATGCATTTGATATGACCTATGCGTGGGAACTCCATCACATTTTGAACCAGGTAGCCAAAGGAGAGGAAGATGCCAACTACATTGAATCATACTTTGCAAAGCAGGACACCTCATTCCCCAAAAATGCATACAGAATGAACTTTATTACAAATCATGATGAAAATTCATGGAACGGAACCATAAAAGAGAGAATGGGGGAGAGTGCAAAGGCTTTTGCAGTTCTTACTTATACATTGCCTGGTATGCCATTGATATACAGTGGACAGGAAGTCGGGCTGGATAAAAGATTGAAGTTTTTTGAAAAAGATGAGATAGAATGGGATTTGACCTCTCCTTTAATTGACTTTTATACAACATTAAATAATCTAAAAACAGACAATGTCGCACTTTGGAATGGTGAGTTTGGAGGTCAGATGAAAAGAGTTAGTACTTCAGATGATAAATCGGTATTTGCTTTTGTTCGTGAAAAGGATGGAAACATGGTTTTTACAATTGTAAACCTTACAGGAAAGAAGATGGCAGTTAAATTGGAAGGTGAAGATTTTGGAGGAGAGTATTTGGAATTGTTTACTGGTGATAAAAATATTTTTGATGCAGGAAAAGAGATTTCCCTTGGCGCCTGGGACTACAGAATATTCTACCGTTAAGGATTTGACAGGTTGAGGTTATTTTAGGATGTAATAACGAAGTGGTACAACCTAAAAAGAAAAGGCTGTTTCAATAGTAAAAACAGCCTTTTCCAATTTAAATTCACAATTATTTATTTCTTTTTGTCCACCGGAGCTGCACTCTCAGTTGCTTTTTTTGCTGGAATTGCAGAGTTTGGCTTAGTAACAACTTTTCCTTTAATCCTTAAAGTTACAGAAGGTGTAGTGGCATTTGAATAAACATGTACAGTTTTGTTAATAATACCTATACGCTTCGTGTCGTACTTAACCTTGATAACTTTTGATTGTCCGGGTAATATGGGCTCTCTTGGCCATGTTGGAGCAGTACAACCACAGGACGAACGTACATTTGTAAGAATTAAAGGCTCTTCTCCTTCGTTTGTAAATGTAAATTCACAGGTTCCGTCACCGTGCTGTTCGATTGTTCCGTAATCGTGGGTTGTTTTGTCAAATTTGATAACCGGAGCGTTAGGATTACTCGCCTGCTTACTAGCCTGTGCAGTTTGTTTAACCTCTTTTTTCTGTGCAGGTTGAACTTCCTTCTTATTTGCTGTTGAGACCTGTCCGTTGACAGTGAAGGCTGTAAAGACAATTGCTGATAATAAAATTGCTAATTTTTTCATACTATTTCTGTTTTTACTTAATTTGAATGATGGCAAACTTAAAAATAAAATGAAACAGCCTGTTGCATTTAACAAATATTTACAATTGTAAATGAAATGTAAATGGCTATTTGCTCTTGCCATAAAACACCATTCCGATAGCCATCGGAACTAAGTTTCACGAAGTGAATTTTGAAAATAAAACACTTTTGCATCTATTCTTTTTTTACTTTTACCCCGTTAATAATAGATAGTAAAACATTAATGGTTATGGATGGAATAGCTACATTTGCTTTAACAGTATTCACCGGGTTCTTTGCAATTATGAATCCAATTGCGAATGTCCCGATTTTTTTGAGCCTTACTGAGGGTGCTGATAAGTCTGAAAAAAGGAAAATTGCAAGAAAATCTACTTTGACGGCGTTTCTAATTGTTCTTGCCTTTGTTGTTCTTGGTAAACTTATTTTTGAATTATTCGGCATCACAATTCCTGCCTTTAAAATTACGGGTGGAATCCTGATTTTTTTTGTGGGCTTTGAGATGCTTCAATCCAAGAAATCGAACATTAAGCACATTTCAAGTCCTGTGATTGATGATAGTATTGCCATTTCACCATTGGCCATTCCTCTGTTGGCAGGGCCAGGAACCATTGTTACTGCAATGAATTTTGTTACTGATACAGGTTATATCCATATTGGCATTGTTGTTTTAATATTTGCCCTGATGTGTTTTCTTACATATATTGCTTTTTCTTTAAGCGGAAAAATCATTGACAAACTTGGTGAAAATATTATTAGGGTAGTCGGGAAAGTGATGGGTCTTATTATTGCTATTATCGGAGCCGATATGGTTATTGATGGAATCAAACTGGCATTTAATTTAAGCTAATGCAATGAAAAAGACATTTTATCTTATTCTGATAGCAATGCTAATTATTTTAGTTGTTGTTTTTACTTTGCAAAATTCAGATAGTGTATTGATAAAGTTTTTCTATCTGGAATTCTCCAGTTCACTTTCGCTAATAATATTTTTGACTTTTGTTTTTGGAGGATTGGTTGCAATTATTGCTTTGTCTCCGTCAATGATTAAAGACAGTAAACTTAACAAAACAATGAGAAAAAAGATTAAGCAGTTAGAATCTCAAGTTGAAAAATATCTGGAAAACGAAAAGAAGAGGAAAGAGAAGAAGCAGGACTTGTTGGAACCAGGTAGGAAACAAGGTGACGACAGCAGTGGAAATCTTTATTATAAACAATAAATTACCGACAATATGAGAAAACAGTTTTATTATATCGTATTAATAATTTTTATTTTTGGGATGACTACATCTTGTTCATCATCAAAAAAAACTGATAATACGGCAAAGGGGGAAAATGAAATGGCAGCTACAGGGAATATGGCGGTAACAGGCCCGCCTGTTATTATTTACAAAACAAAAGCCGATTATTATGATATGGTTCCGGTTACTCTTTCTGATGATAAATCAAAGATAGTTAGCTATCCCGGTGCAAGAGATTTGTATAAAGGAGATGAGCTGGCCTTACCAACCCACCTACACGATGGCTATCTTCTTGACAATCGTGGCATTGACCAAAATGTTGCTTTTTTGAATATTTCTTATGACAAATTCACGAAAATGCAGCGGGTTTTTACTGCCGGTCAACTGTATGATATGATACTTGATAAAGATCCTTTGACCGAGATGTATAACTGTGGTAAAAAAAGCAAATTTAAGAATGAAGTTTCCGAACTGAATGAAATTATCGACAAAGGGAGCTTTGAAGAATGTCAGACTTTAAAGTAGATTTAATTTCTCTAAGTTAGGGATAATGGAGATTTAAAAGACCTTTTATGCTCTCCCAATAGTTATGGTTGACTTTCATTTTAATCAAAAGTATTATCTTTACTGTCTGTTTATATATTTGTGGTAGATGCTGATTTGGATATAAATAGTTGAATTAATGTAAGTTATATGCCTGCTCCAAAAAAATTCGGTACATTTTCAGGTGTCTTCACACCTTCTATTCTCACCATTCTTGGTGTGATTATGTACTTGCGTCTTGGTTGGGTTGTTGGTCAGGCAGGGTTGATAGCAGCTTTAGGGATTATTGTGCTGGCTCATGTAATTTCGCTTACAACGGGGTTAAGCATATCGTCAATAGCTACTGACAAGAAGATAAAAACAGGAGGTATTTATTATATCCTGTCGAGAAGCCTCGGCCTTCCAATGGGAGGCTCCATAGGAATTACAATTTTTATTGGTACAGCATTGAGTATTTCGCTGTATATCATTGGTTTTACTGAAAACTTTCTATCAATAAAGGAGATAAGTGATTTTCTGGGTATTGTGCCATCTGTTGACAGTTATCGTATTGTTGGTTCTGTTGTTCTGTTGTTTCTTGTTCTGATTGCTTTTATCAGTACATCTTTTGCAATAAAAACACAATATGTTATTCTCAGCGCAATTGCTCTCTCGCTGGTTTCTGTTTTTGTCGGAGTTTTTATGAATTTTGAATTTCATCCTGCAACAGTAGCTCTGCAACCTGCCGAAGGGAAAACACTGGAATATGTGTTTGCGATCTTTTTCCCGGCTGTTACGGGTTTTACTGCAGGCGTTGCTTTATCGGGCGACCTGAAAGACCCCAAGAAAAACATTCCTATTGGTACAATGGCAGCAATTATTGTGGGATTTGTGGTTTACGTTGTATTGGCCATTCTATTTGCAACTTTGGTTGATCGCGATATGCTGCTTAACGATAACAATTTCCTGATGAAAATTGCCTGGTTCTCACCTATTGTTGTGGCCGGAATATGGGGAGCAACACTCAGCTCTGCACTTGGTGGTATCCTTGGAGGACCCAGGATAATTCAGGCTATTTCGAAGGATAAGATTACTCCCAAATTTCTTGGCAAAGGCTATGGCATTAATAATGAACCGCGTAATGCGCTTATTTTTACTTTTTTGCTTGCTGAAGCAGGAATACTCATTGGTGAGCTTGACGTAATTGCAGGTATTGTCTCGATGTTTTACATTGCTGCATACGGTTTTATAAACTTAGCTTTTGCACTTGAGAAGTGGGCCAGCTCTGACTTCAGGCCGTCATTCAGAATATCCAAGTGGGTTGGTATTATCGGCTTTATTGCCAGCTTCAGCATAATGTTCAAGATTGACACCATGGCAATGATTCTTTCATTGATCATAATGTTTGGTATCTATTTTTTCCTGAAAAAGAAAGTCCTTGAACTCGATTTTGGTGACGTTTGGCGAAGTGTATGGCAGTCGGTGATACGGTCATCCTTGCACGAGATGGACAGTAAGGAACAACAGGAGCGTAACTGGCAACCTAATATAATGCTGTTTAGCAGTAATACTGAAGCAAAGCCACACCTTATTGAATTTGGTAAAGATCTGGTTGGACGTCTTGGAATGCT
>JAOZLR010000148.1 GCA_029934735.1 Bacteroidales bacterium | reverse complement strand
CTCTTCAAAAGCAGCTCTGCGCATTTCATAAATTCTTTTTGTGCTTATGCCTGCGCTAAGAGAGAGTATAATTAACAGAGCTCCTGTAAAAAATGAACCAGAATGCGAATCTGTAGTTTCGCCACTGCCCGAAGAAGGGTTAGCTGGCTGATTTGCAAATGAAACCATTGAACCTGGAATTAAAAACACAATAAAAATAAATGTAAATATTACTTTCTTCATACATCAACTATTAGAAATAATTTGACAACTCATTTGGAATTGCTTGGTATTACTAATAATCATACCAAAAAGAAAGACCAATTAAAAGCTATGATTAGTAGAGAATTAGGTATTTGGAAACATCAAATTATCCGATTTTGGTATCCACTTTCGTAAAAGATTTATGATAACGGATAACTATTCCAACACCTTAAGTTTTGCGAATTTTAGAAGCAATTGTTTTTGTCCAATCTTATGAAAGAAGATGGCAGCCTTTTTACTTGCTCCTGTTCCTTCGACACTCAAAACTTTACCATAGCCAAAACGTTGATGTTCGACCTGGACTCCGGGTTGTATTTTTTGAACCGTCTGATAATCACTATCTGTAAAACCTCCGGAAGGCTCGGAATACTGTGCCTGGTCCATCTTTTTCAGCTTTTTGTTTCCATATTGTAGTGGCGGGCTGTAAGCAGGCTTTTTGTCCGACTGTTTTTTTCGGACTGTCGGTTGTGGAGCCATTCTACGCGGAAGTTCAATATATTTATCATCAATCTCCTCAATAAACCGGCTTGGTTCACAAAAATTAAGTTCACCCCACCGATATCTGCTCTCTGCAAAAGAAATTGTAAGCTTTTTCTCAGCCCTGGTTATTGCCACATAAAAAAGCCTACGCTCCTCTTCAAGGTCTGACCTGGAGCCCAGTGATTGCGGCGACGGAAACAGGTTTTCTTCAAGCCCGACTATGTAAATATAAGGAAACTCAAGCCCCTTGGCAGCATGAATGGTCATAAGGGTTACTTTATCATTATCCTCATCCTGAGTGTCTGCATCTGTAATCAGTGCCACATCCTGCATAAACTGATCAAGTGTCCTGATCGAATTCTTTTCCTGCTCGCTGTCCTCATCACTAATTTGCTGTCCGGGGACTAACTCAGTACCTTTTTCTGTAAAATCTTTGATTGCATTGAGCAGCTCTTCAATATTTCCATAGCGGCTTATTCCTTCAGGTGTTTTATCCTCAAAAAGGTCTTTTAATATCCCTGATGATTTTGCAATATGACTCGCAAGGTCAAAAGCACTCTTTGTCTTAACCTGGGCTGTAAAGCTTTTAATCATCGTTACAAATGTGTCAATCCTTGAAAAAGTACCTGCATTGATATTCAGGTTGTATTGCTGAAGATTCTCAATCAGATCCCATTTTGTAACACCGGCCTGATCGGCAGCAACGATTACTTTTTCCATTGTTGTCTTCCCGATTCCTCTTGCAGGATAGTTAATCACACGATTCAGAGCCTCTTCATCCTTGTTATTAACAGCAAGCCTGAAATAAGAAAGCAAATCCTTAATTTCTTTTCTATTGTAAAAGGATAGTCCACCATAAATCCTGTATGGAATATTTAATTTTCTGAAAGCCTCTTCAAGCGAACGTGACTGGGCATTGGTACGGTACAAAACGGCAAAAGCGCTGTTTTTCTCCTGATTATTCATCTTTGTTTCAAAGATTGAATTGGCTACCATTGCTCCTTCTTCATTATCCGTTGAGGCTTTCATTAATTGAATAAGGTTTCCCTCTTCATTATCAGTCCATACATTTTTAAATAACTGCTCCTTATTGTTGACAATAATACTGTTAGAAGCATTAACTATGGTTTTTGTTGACCGATAATTCTGTTCCAGTCTGAATTCTCTTGCATCAGAATAATCACGTTTAAAATTAAGAATATTCTGAATATTAGCTCCACGAAAAGCATAAATACTTTGGGCATCATCACCCACAACGCAAATATTTTCATTATTGGCAGCAAGCTGCTTTAATATCATATATTGAGCCTGATTTGTATCCTGATACTCATCAACAAGAATATATTTAAACTTATGCTGATATTTCACCAGTACATCAGGAAAATCTCTAAACAGGATGTAGGTATAAAGTAAAAGATCGTCAAAATCCATTGCAGCTGCTTTGAAGCATCTGTTTTTATATGTCTGATAGATTTTACCAAGCATTGGTTTGCCTGCCATCTTATCACGCGTCTCCAATTCAAAATCAGCATTGTACTCTTCGGCAGTTAACAGGTTAGTCTTGGCAGAAGATATTCGGTTCATCACAAAATTTTGCGAATATATCTTATCATCAAGATCCATATCCTTAACAATGGATTTTATAACTCTTTTTGAGTCAGTAGTATCATAAATTGAAAAATTGGAGGGATAGCCAAGCCTCTCACCTTCAAAACGCAGGATACGTGCAAAAATAGAGTGAAAGGTTCCCATCCAGACATTCCTTGCATCTGTATTACCAACAATTCTGGTAATCCTTTCTTTCATCTCACGTGCAGCCTTATTTGTAAAAGTAAGTGCCAGAATATTGAATGGGTCAACACCAAGCCTGAGCAGGTTGGCAACTCTGTAAGTAAGAACCCGTGTTTTCCCCGAACCGGCACCTGCAATTATCATTACAGGTCCTTCAACAGCTTCCACAGCCTGCCGTTGCACTTTGTTTAAATCATCTAAAAAATCTCTCGCCATTATTAATAAAAATTGAATGGCAAAACTACTTAATATTCATCAGGAGATTACTGTCGTGGAGAGAAGGTTAAAAAAAGTTTTCCACATTTAATACTATACTTCAAGTGACTCTGAATTAAATTCCATTCCAACCATATCATCAATAACCACCATCAGGTGTGTCGCATTAAAGTCATCCTTTTCCAATGATTTCTTATATTGGCTTAAATCAATCTCACAAACCATCCTTTCACCGGGCTTTATTACTCTGGGATACTTACAGTTAACAGATTCTTTTCCAACCTGGTATTTCTTTGTACTAAAACCTGAAGAAAATTTTAAATATGGAGGCATAATTTTCTCCCTGGTTTTACCAACATTTACAATTTCCACTTCGAGCAGTGAGCTATTATCACCACTCCCAGATTTAAAATTACTATTAACTTTTAGCTGTCTTGGTGGCTTATAAAAAACTACTACTAAAATAAAAACAGTAATTAATACTCCAAAAAGAACCATAACAATTGTTGATGCAGAAAGATTATCCATGATGACTGATTTTTTGATTCGTTGCTAAATTAGTAAAAAAAAATCAGAAATCACAAGGTCTCACTTCATTTTTTTTCAACATTAAGAAATGAAGCTGCATAAAACTCTTTCACCAACAGTGCGTTTTTCTCAGGATTATCTTCCTCTAATGGCAATTTAAAAACAAATTCACTACTGCGTTTTTCCAATCCATTCAGGTATGCTTTATCATAATACAGGAGTGTTATTGATGCGGCTTTGGAAAAGTCTTTCATTTTGATAGCCTGAAGTGCATCTTTTACATTTTGACCACCAAGTCTTTTACTTATCCGCAAAACAGCACTTTCGAGACTCTCAGGTTCAAACTCTGCATACTCTTTCACCAGCCTTTTTGCTCTTTCCTCAATACTTAAGTCAATAAAAATCACAGGACTGACACGCATTCTATTAAACAATGGCTCCGGAATACTCACTCTCCCAATAGATCTGCTTTCGTCTTCCAACCATACTGTTTTTCTTAGATCAAAACTCTTCCAGACTTCATACAGATTATTTTCAAACTGCTCTGTTGTCGGCTGCTCCTCTTGTCCGATATGTCCGAAAGCAGAGCCTTTATGATGAGCAATAGCTTCCAGATCAAGCATCTGACATCCTGACTCAGCGAGCACTCTAAGAACTTCTGACTTTCCACTTCCTGTTTTTCCACCAAGAACTACAAGATTTACTTCCTTGCCAAGTTGCTCACGTATATAGCCTCTGTATGCCTTGTAACCTCCAATTAATGTAGTTGCTTCAAGCCCGGCAGTATGGAACAACCAGGCCATACTTGCACTACGCATCCCACCACGCCAGCAATGAACCAGAACTTTACCTTTTGGAGCTATCCGTTTCACACTCTTGACATAAGATGACATCTGGGGTCCGACTATATCCAGACCCTTCAACATTGCAGCTTCTTTTCCTGATTTTTTATACAAAGTTCCCACCACAACCCTTTCATCATTTGAAAACAAGGGAATATTAAAGGCTCCCGGAATATGTCCCTGATCAAATTCAGCCGGCGTTCTCACATCAACCAGCGGGATCGTTTCTGTTAACTTCAAAAAGGCTTCAGCAGCGAGTTGCTCCTTCATATTTATCTATTTATAATTATGTTTATAAAACATTACAAAATTAAACTTTATTATTTAAGACAGCTGTTAAGATTTTATTAGATTTGCAACTCAATTTTACAGGAGATGCTTAAGTTTATCTTGATAATTCTACTAATAGTTTCACAGATATATAATGTTGTTGCCCAGCAATTAAAGGTTATTGATAAATCAAACCGTAAACCAATAGATAATGTTGCTGTTTATAACCTTGATCACACAAAAACAACTCTGACAAACATTGATGGATTTGCTAGCTTAAATGTTTTTAATAAAAATGACACGCTGATTTTTCAGCACCCGTCTTTCCAGTATCTGATATTACCATATACTACAATTGAGGAACTTAATTTTATCATAACTCTAACCGAAAGCACGGTAAACCTCAGTGAGGTGGTTGTCTCGGCCAGCAAATGGGAGCAGGAGATAGATGACGTCCCAAAAAAAATTGTCTCTATTAGTGCCAATGAAATTGAATTTTACAATCCACAAACAACGGCTGATATGCTTGGCTCATCTAATGAAGTTTTCATTCAAAAAAGTCAGCTTGGTGGTGGAAGTCCTATGATAAGAGGTTTTGCTGCCAATTCAATATTGCTTGTTGTAGATGGAGTGAGAATGAACAATGCCATTTTCAGAAGTGGCAACTTACAGAATATTATTGTGATTGACCCCAATATTATTGACGAGGCAGAGGTGATTTTTGGGCCAGGTTCTATAATGTACGGTAGCGACGCACTTGGTGGAGTGATGGACTTTCATACAAAAAGAATTAAACTTGCTCAGGACACAGGCTACCTGCTGGGTGCAAATGCTCTGGCAAGATATTCTTCTGCTAATAATGAGATAACAGGCCATTTTGATTTTAGCTATTCTGAAAAAAACTGGGGTTCATTAACCTCTGTAAGCTATAGTAAATTTGATGACCTAAAAATGGGAAGTGTTGGCCGCCCTGAATATCAACGTTTTGATTTTGTTGCGAGAGAAGAAGATGAGGATAAGATGGTTAAAAATGATAATCCGGATCTTCAAAAATTCTCGGGATATAATCAGATGAATTTTCTTCAAAAATTCAGATATAAAGTCAATGAAAGGGTTGACCTCGGTTTAACGCTTCAATATTCTACTACCTCCAATATTCCGCGATACGACAGATTGATTCAATATAAAAACGACACTACATTGAAATATGCAGAGTGGTATTACGGACCACAAAGTTGGGGGATGGCAAATCTGACAATTAACCTAAAAAATGACCATTGTATTTATGATGAGGCGAGAATAATCCTGGGATATCAGGATGTTCAGGAGAGCAGATACGACAGAAAGTTTGGAGATGATACAAGAAGGGAGAGAATTGAGGATTTAAACATCTACACATTAAATTTCGACCTCACAAAAAATCTTTCAGAAAAGAACACACTCTATTATGGTGCAGAGGCATTTTACAATAAGGTTAAATCGACAGCAAACATTGTTGATATTGTTACCGACTCAATAGAGCCCACTGCAACACGCTATCCTGATGGCGGAAGTAATTACTCAAGTGCTTCTGCCTATGCTGATTTCAAATCAGACATCTCCAACAAGATAACTCTGCTTATTGGAGCAAGGTATAGCTATGTGTGGATGAATTCACAGTTCGATAACAAATCTTTTTATCCCTTTCCTTATGATGAAATTGAGTTGAACACAGGAGCATTAAACGGAAGTTTGGGAATCGTTTACCGACCTGTTCAGATGTTGAATATAACCGCAAATTTATCCTCAGGCTTCAGAGCTCCGAATATTGATGATATCTCTAAAGTTTTTGATTCAGAACCCGGTAATGTTATTGTACCTAACCCTGGTCTTAACCCTGAATACGCCTACAATGCTGACCTGGGATTGACCTTTTCATTTTCAGAGAATGCGAGATTAAATATAACGGGGTTTTATACTTACCTGATTGATGCAATGGTTAGAAGTGATTTCAAACTTAACGGACAAGATTCGATTATTTATGATGGGGAGATGAGCAAAGTTCAGGCTCTTGTTAATACCGGCAAAGCCTGGATTTATGGTGGCAGTTTTGGCTTTGAAGCAAATATCATTAAAAGCCTTGGTTTTAAAACAAGCCTTACATATATGAAAGGTGAAGATGACCTGGGCTCTCCGGTTCGGCATGTCTCACCGCTGTTTGGAAATGCAAGTGTTACATATAAAGCAAAAAATGTCAGGCTTGAATTTTATGTCAATTATAACGGTGAGATAAGCTATAATAACCTTGCTTTATCAGAAAGAGATAAACCATATATGTATGCCACAGATAACAACGGCAGCCCATATTCTCCATCATGGTACACACTTAATTTCATTGGCTATTACCAGATCAATAAATATTTGCAGGTTAACTTTGGAATCGAAAACATACTGGATCACCGCTACCGCCCCTA
>JAOZLR010000147.1 GCA_029934735.1 Bacteroidales bacterium | reverse complement strand
GTCCGAATGGTTAGCCGGGAAGACAGACGGGCTGGAAGGCAAAAGTAAAAAATAAAAACCTGGCTAATAACATCAGGAACTGTAAGTCGGCATCTACAGATATTCCCCATCAATCAAATATCTTTGAACATAATCACTGATTCCGTCTTCCAGCTCAGTGAAAGGCTTTTCATATCCGGCTGCCTTCAGCTTTTCCATATTGGCTTCGGTGAAATACTGATACTTATCACGAATATCTTTGGGCGTGTCAACAAATTCAATTTCAGGTTTCTTATTAAGAGCAGCAAAAGTAGAAGTTGCCAGATCCAGGAAGCTGCGGGCTTTTCCTGTTCCCAAATTATATAAACCTGAAGGCGGACGATTTATCATCATAAAGTAAAGCACATCAGTTACATCCTTAACGTAAACAAAATCGCGTAACTGCCTGCCATCTTCAAATTTGGGATTATGTGAGCGGAATAATTTCACTTTGCCTGTTTCCTCAATCTGCTTATAAGCATGAATAATTACAGATGCCATCCTTCCCTTATGATATTCATTGGGGCCATAAACATTGAAAAACTTCATTCCCGCCCAGAATACCGGTTTTTCCTCCTGTTTCAGAGCCCATTTGTCAAAATTATTTTTGGACTCTCCGTATGGATTAAGTGGTTTGAGCTTCCCTACAACATCATGATCATCATTATATCCATATTCTCCCAGTCCATATGTAGCAGCTGATGAGGCATAAACAAGCGGCATTCCGTATTTCGCACAAATTTTCCAAACACCTTTAGTATAATTCAGATTCAACTTATTAAAAACCTCTACATCAAATTCAGTAGTGTCGGTTCTGGCACCAATATGAAAAACAAAATCAATATTCTTATGATTGTCAACAAACCATACAAAAAAGTCATCCCTGTCAACCTTCTCGATAATGCTCTTCCCTTCCAGATTTTTACTTTTTTCCGGATTATCAAATTTATCAACCACCACAATATCCTTATGGCCTTCATTGTTCAGTTTACTGACAAGGCCGCTGCCTATAAAACCTGCCGCTCCTGTAACTACTATCATATCTACTGTTTAAATTCTGTGCAAAGATAATTAATTGTATAAAACCAGAAACCTGGGTCAAGATTGTTAATGGTTCTGCTTTAACCAGCTTACATTACATTAGTAATGCTGCTTTCTGTCTTTGATTATTTCAATTTTAAAGACTATCTATGTTTACCGAGCGTGGACGCTCTGGGCATAGTGGGATGAATATTTTTACTACTAAAGTTGAACTTCCAACTGTTTGACAAGATCGATCATGGCCTCATAATATTGTCCCCTGGTAAATTTTGAAAGAAGTATTTCGTCAATAAGTTTCTGAGCTTCTTCATCGGGCAGGAATTGTTTTGAAAGTGATGAAGTAGATATCCTTACCTTTTTTAGCTTTTTACTAAAAACCACGACAATTCCTCCTTTTGAAAGTCCACTACCTATGCTCCACACATACCCCTGACCTATTGCATAGTCTTTTATATTAGTATAAGGATAGAGGTCATCAACCGAAGCAATCAGCAGTCCGAAATCTTTATTCTTTCTCAGGCTCGCAACTTCCATTTGCAGGCTGTCTATCTGACCGGCAGAAAAAAGCTCCTCCAGGTCAAGAATGCTGGTCTCTCCTGTAAGAAGAGTGTGCTCCAGTTTATATACCGGACAACTACGGCTTAGTTGCTGTACAATATCATGAAGAAATTCATTTATCCTTTTCAAATCAGCTTTAGTAGTATCACCGGAAAACAAATCGGGGTGACTTTTTAAAACATCATATTGAATATTAAACTGCGAAGCCACTTTTGCATTTCCTCTTCCTGCATAAACAGAATTAATTGAATCGCAAACTTCATGTGAAAGCTTCACAATATTTTGAGCTCCGGTCTGAACACCGGCAAGAAAAAATGCAAGAAATAGAATTTTGAATTTCATTATCATAATTTGTTAAAAGTAGCAAAAGTAAGAAAATCTTAAAGCCGATTCAGAATCAATATTCATAATCAGGGTTCAGTTCTTTCGGAATCGGAGCATTAGTCTCTTCCCACCACTTTCTCAAGTAAGTCATTAACTCCTCTGTTTTTTCGATATTTTCCTGTGAAAGATCATTTCTCTCGCTTATATCTTTATCCAGGTCATATAGTTCAATCTCATCATCCTCAAAATAGTAGTGTAATTTCCATTTCCCATACCTTATTACCGAACCCGGGCGTGTTCTGAATAAAGAGTCACGATTTTCATTATCACTTACTTTATAAGCTTGCAGATAAATCGGAAAATGCCAATAAAGCGGCCTATCTGTCTCTATTACTTCTCCTTGCAAAACAGATAAGAGGTTCATTCCGTCAGAACCATACGTATGCTTATCAATTCCTACAGACTCCAGAATAGTTGGGAAAATATCCAGATTTGAAATCGGAAAATTACTTTTAGAATTAATTGCAATCCTGCCTTCCCAGACAAAAAAGAAAGGTACCCGAATACCACCTTCATAATAACTTCCCTTGCCAGCCCTTAAAGGATATTGCTTCGTAATACCGTATAGCCCTCCATTGTCTGATGTAAAGATGATTAAAGTATTGCCAAGGAGCTTTCTATTCTTCAGCTCAGAGATCAGCAATCCAATATTTCTATCAAGATTTTCAATCATAGTTGCATATCTGGCATTATTCTGGCCATTTTTGGATAACTTGTCCTTATATTTTGGCAATAAGCTATCTATCGGTTGTATTGGTGTATGTACAGCATATGGAGCATAATTCAGAAAAAATGGCTGGTTAACCGAATCAATAAAACTCAGCACATTTTGCATAATCAGATCAGTAAGATTCTCTTCTCCCGAATTTTCAAGATAAACATTTCCATATGGAGGATAATAACTTGTGGGATGTCCGTTATGTCCTCCGGCAATATTAATATCAAATCCATATTCCAAAGGATCATTACTTAAGTGCCATTTGCCTGCATGACAAGTTATATATCCGTTTTGACTTAATACTTCTGGAAGAACAGTCTGTTCTTTTGACAATGTTGTTGTGTTCTTCGTAGGTATTAACTCTCTATATTTTGACTTTCCTCTTTTTGATGAGCCCACCGTATATATCCCATGACGGGGTGTCCATTTTCCAGTCATTAAACAAGCTCTGCTCGGTGCACAATTTGCAGAAGCTGCATATCCATTGGTAAATACTATTCCTGACTTTGACAAACTGTCAATATGTGGAGTTTTATAATAATCACTTCCCATATAACTCACATCTTTCCAGCCTAAATCATCAATGTTGATTATGATAATATTGGGTTTTTCAGTGTGGCTTTTCTTATCACAAGAAAGACAAAAGACACTTAATAGTAATATTACAATCAGACTATGCTTCTTCATATATACTGGATGATGCTAAATCCGTTAGTATTTTCAATTAAATTCAAAAATTTGATTAATGTCTGTTTATCCTACCAGGGTTTTATAAAATGTCCTTTTGTAATCTTACCTAATCACAACTTTAGCAGTAAGTCCTTCATCTGTAATAATTATATAAATTCCTTTTCCAAAACGGCTTACATCAAGTAAAGATACATTCTCACCTTCCAAAACTATCTGTCCGAAGGAATTTATCAATTTAAGATTATAATACCTGTCAAAATAGATAACACCGTCTGTTACCGGATTGGGGAAAACCTTTATAGAAGCCAGGAGAATCTGCTCATCAATAGCTCCGGGGATATTACTCTCTCCAGGTGTCGGCTGATTAAAGAAGACCCAAATATCTGCACCATCTGTTTCCCTCCCCATTGAAATATCGCTTTGCTGCTCCCCATAAGTAATTGAGTCAAGAACTGCAAAACCTGTTGACTCACTATCAAATAGTCCTATCTCCTCCCCTATCTTGCTCAGTTTAAAATTAGTATGAAAGGGCCCCTGCTCAGGGTCTTTATCTGCCCAAAACAGCACAAACTCACCGGGTTGCATTGTATAATCAGGCATTTGCCACTTCCCCTGATTTTCAAAATTATCAGTAAGATACTTATCACCAAGCCATACAGGAACATTGTCGCCGTTGTAAACCTCTATCCAATCATCATATTCGCCATTTTCATCGGCTATTGTGCTATCATTGCCAGCCATAAACTCATTGATAAAAAGCAGTGGAAATTCTGATGGATACAATTCAAGAACTACGGGCTCACAAGGCATTTGTGAAATATTCAGAAAGCTGTCGGCAGCATAAACCGTATATTTAATAGTCATACCAAAATCAATGTATGTGATAGCTCCTCCATAAATTTTATCTCCGGCTTCACCATCATTATGTTCCCCATCGTCAAACATATCCTCCAGCACCGGAGAGCCATCATTTACACTATAATCAATATTAACCTGCATCAAAGGCTCTTCATCGTCAACAAAAGCAGTAATCCACAAATCCTCTCCGGCTACCATCTGGCTGTTATTAATATACTTTATTACAGGCTTAATATTATTCATTTCAAGCTGAGCCAGTGTACTGCTAATTCTTGTACTGATATAAGGCTTTAACCCGTAAGCAACATGGCCTCCAAGTGCCTGATTGTAAGAGTTAAGAAAATCAGTATAATCATAACCGTAATCAAGTGGATAGTAAGGATCATTAACAACATACTGTGCTATCATATCTCTTAAGTCATCTATCCTCTGCGAATATTCCGGTATATCAACATACTCATTCATCAATTCATTCATATAAAAAGAAAACTGATCCCGTAGCACCTGATTCTCCATTATACGTGTATATAAAGGCCTGACATTATCACCATGTTGCTGCCAGTCGTAGATGTCTCGGGTTCCCCAGTCGCGTCCAATCCAGTCAATTCCGTATGTATTGTCCAAATCATATTGAATATACTCAAATTTCCCTGTTTTTGTGTTGTGATATAGATAGAAGTTATTTTTATTATAAATATACCCATCCCAGTTTCCGGTGAAGATATCTATGGCAATAACTTTTAGATAGTCATTAATATTAAATATTTTATCCATCTCGCACAGGAATGCTTCATCTGGAGTATTATTTAGAACATCAATAAAATTAGCCAGATCAGAATAATCATCCTGAAGCTTGTTGGTCTTTAAATTATACACACGTCGGTCGCCAATTATCAGTTTGTAATTATCAGGGTTAGATCCAAGATAATCTAAATCCGCAGGCCAGAGACACTTATAAAGATTCCCATCCTGATTACCAAAACGGGAATCCACAAATTCTTCATCAATATGCTCAACATTGATATATAATCCGTAATAATTATTATTTATATATACTCTTACATGATTTGAGCGTGGTCCGGGTATATCAAATTCTCTTAGCAAATCCCATCCAAGTTTGGATCGGATTATTGAGGGATCATTGTGTTCTCCGTTAAGATTCATCTTCTCAAGTCCGTGATATTTTCTGCCTGAGACATAAGTATTAAATGAGACTTTAAATGATTTCTTTTGTGAATAGCGGGATGTGTTACCCCTTAACCGAAAACCAATATCATAGATTGTATCATCCAAGGTGCCATTATTAAACACAAAATCAGCATGCCATTCAATGTTACTTTCCACATTGTCATATATCCACTGAAGAGTATCAGGGTTAATAAATATGTCAACCCGGGGAACCACATTATCAGAAAAAACAGGAGATTCATCTGGAAAATTAGGTTGGCCAGTAATTATTGTAATCATCAATACAAAATTGGCAAGTAGTAAAAATAGCTTTTTCATATAAAGTCCAAAAAGGGGCAAAGATAATAATTTACGAATAGAAACGGGAAATGTACAGCTATTTATTCCTTAATGGCTTTAGTCTTTCGTCACCGCTATAAGCCGTTTTTGTTTTCTCTTTCATCGGTTTCCTGGCCTTTGTTGGAATATTGTAAGTCAGGCCAATGCTCATATAAGAGTAATAATCATAATCAGTTCCGTGGTTATATGAATCAAGCTTATCATTCTGTGATTGCCGCAGCCCAATATCAAATGTAACACTAAAATCATCAACAAATTTATAAAAAACTCCACCACCAAGAATAAAGACAAATTCCGGAACGCGAGCCTTTGTAGTAGATGTCTCTACTTTCTCCTCAAAATACTCCTTCTTTGTTGAATTAAACAGGTAATTCCCAACACCAATATATCCGGTTATTCCATAATTATGTGGTTTCTTTGGGGCAAACATATTAACAAAATCAATATTTACTTTTGCATTATATTCTAAAAATTGTGTTTCAAAAGAGAGATTCTCATTCCTGGCTTTAAAACTTCCAATAAGAAATTGACCGGAAAAGGAAAAGGTGTTGCTCACACTTTTAGAAATAAGTAGCCCGAATGCCGGACCACTCTCTTTTGACAATTTAGAGGATATATCAGTATCATATATACTTAGGTCTCCAAAATAAGAGGTTATTCCACCATTAATATTAACCGACCATAAGTCACCAAACCTGATATTTCCATCTCCTCCCCATGTTTGCGAGATACCTGTGCTTACAAACAAAAACAGGATTATAATTGTAATTATCGTATTTCCGACCTTCCTCATATTTTATGGTCAATGGTAAATATTGTGCTCAAAGATACAACATTTTGAATGTGAAGTCAAGTTTTTTCCCACAAAAAAATATATTTCCCAATATGGGAATATAATTAAGATGTATTACATTGAATTTTAACATATTGCACTTGACTCGTTTCAAATAATGTATAATTTCACACTATAGAGTGCAATGAATATGCCATTTTAATCAAAAGAAGATGCAAAAAGAAAACTTTGACAATCTTGTTTTCGAAAGGATAATATCAGGTATTATTT
>JAOZLR010000013.1:4078-20552 GCA_029934735.1 Bacteroidales bacterium | reverse complement strand
CAATCAGAAGGTCTTGGCTCTTACTTTTTAAATTCCCTTTTTTCAGATATTGATTGTCGTAGAAAACCTGCATGGATAAGAAAGAAATTGACATAATTATGGGTGAATCACAATGCGAAATGAATATTTTGGGATAACCAGAATAAATTAATTGAAATTCGTACCAGCTTAATTCTCTATGAAGTGTATTAAGGCTCAGTATTCAATGAGAACTTCTCAGGATGTTCGGCAGTAACATCCTTATATATCTCATTAACCTGCTTCATAACCTGGTTAACATCACCCAGGTCGGTGATTACCCCGGCTACTCCAATTTCCTTTTTCCTGTAATCGAGAGATATAACAACTATCGGCACATTAGCTGCTTTTGCAATATGATAAAACCCTTTTTTCCAGCGAGTTACCTTAGTCCTGGTACCTTCAGGAGCAAGCAAAATATGAATTTCATCTTTTTGTGACATAAATGTTGCAATCTGATCAACATAACTTGTATTGCCCTTTTTTCTATCAATAGGAATAGCTCTTACAGCTCTGAAAAGAATGTTAAGAGGGAAAACAAATAATTCCTTTTTAGCAAGCACATTATATTTTAACCCAATATCATTTACGTATAGCTTTCCTAAAAAAGAATCCCAGTTGCTGGTATGTGGTGCAAAGATTGCAACCGACTTTTTAATATCGGGAAACTCATTTCCTATTTTCCAACCCATTAAATTGCTATAAATAAATCCCGAAAGTGTTTTCATATTAATCAGGGTAGTATTCGTTTGTATTCAATTATAATTTTTGCAAAGTTACAATATTACAACATTTATATCAATGAAGTATTTTATACATCAGTTCTTTAAGCAGCTCACCTTCAGTAGCTGAAATATTGTCAACACCTTTTGACTTCAGATCGTATTCACGTAAATAAGAAATTATCTTTACAACCTTGGCAATGTTGTAACTCCTTGCAGCAACTTCCAGATCTTTAACAAAGAAAGGATGTACACCGACTTTTGCAGAAACATTATTTCTTGATTTATCTTTTAACCTGTGATAAAAAAGAATATTTGAGAAATAACCATACAAAAGGATAATTGTTTTGATCAAAGGATTTTCTTTCGGATTAGCGGTGAAATAATTTGCTATCTGATTTGCTTTTAAAACATCTTTCCTTGCTAAGGCATCCTGTAATTCAAAAATATTAAAATCTTTACTGATACCAATATTCTTCTCTATCAGAACATCATCTATTTCTCTTCCTTCGGGAAGGTTAATTGTAAGCTTACCAATTTCATTTACTATTTTTCCCAGGTTAGTTCCTAGATATTCTGACAGTAGAGCGCCTGCTTTTGGTGTTATGGAAAGGCCTTTATCCTGTATATATTTTGTTATCCAGGATTGAACCTGGTTCTGATAAAGCTTTTTCGATTCAAACAGAACACCCTTTTTAGCAATCAGCTTGACAAGCTTTTTTCTTCCATCCAGCTTTTTATACTTGTAATTAATAACCAGAATTGTAGAAGGCAGCGGATTTTCAATATAGGAAACCAGCTCTTCTATTTTAGGCTTTGGCTTATCAAGGTCCTGAGCCTCCTTGACAATAACGACCTGATAATTTGCCATCATAGGAAAGCGCTTGGCATAGCTGACTATCGTCGGCACATCCACATCGCGTCCGTAAACAATTGACTGGTTAAACTCCTTCTCATCTTCAGTCAGAACATTATTCTCAATAAAATCAGATATCTGATCAATATAGTACGACTCCTCACCGGTTAGCATATATACCGGGTAGTAAATCTTTTTTTTTAGATCGCTTATTATCTGGTTATAAGTCACTTGAAAATTATATAATAAATGAAACTTTAGAGGTCGAACCGAAGATGTTTTACAGTTAACCCGTTATTAATTAATTGTTTTAATGAATCAATGCCAATTTTAAGATGATCCTCAACAAATCTTTGAGATACCTTCTTATCACTCTCCTCTGTCTTAACCCCGGAAGAAATCATTGGCTGGTCTGAAACCAGAAGTAAGGCTCCCGTTGGAATCTGATTTGCAAACCCAACTGTAAAGAGAGTTGCAGTTTCAAGGTCGATGGCCATACTTCTTGTTTTCCTCAGGTATTTCTTAAATTTATTATCATGCTCCCACACCCTGCGGTTTGTAGTGTAAACAGTTCCTGTCCAATAATCTTTTCCGTAATCTCTAATTGTTGTCGATATTGCCTTTTGCATACTAAATGCCGGTAGCGCAGGTACCTCTGGCGGAAAATAATCGATTGATGTACCCTCACCCCGTATTGCTGCAATTGGCAGTATCAAATCTCCAAGATTGTTCTTCTTTTTAAGGCCTCCGCACTTCCCAAGAAAAAGACAGGCTTTGGGATGAATAGCACTTAGCAGATCCATAATAGTGGCAGCGTTGGCACTTCCCATATTGAAGTTGATCATAGTTATGTCACCTGCTGTTGCACTTGGCATCGCTCTGTCCAGACCTTTAATTTGAACATTGTTCCATTGGGCAAACATTTCGAGGTAGCTGTGAAAATTAGTAAGTAGAATATATCCGCCAAAATCTTCCGGTTTAGTTCCTGTATATCGGGGGAGCCAGTTTTCAACTATTTCCTGTTTAGTTTTCATCTATTTAAAATTTTTGCAAAGATAATGGTTTTGGACAAAGTTAAATTTGTTATATTCGCAAAGTGTTATGATATAAAATTTATTATTATGAAAAAATTTGCAGTAGTGCTTTCGGGTTGTGGTGTATTTGATGGAGCCGAGATACATGAAGCCACATTAACAATGTTAGCTATTATGAAAGAGGGTGCAGAATATCAAGTATTTGCTCCCGATATTCCTCAATACCATGTGATTAATCATATCACAGGAGAAGAGATGAATGAAAGCCGAAATGTTTTAATTGAATCGGCACGTATAGCCCGCGGAGATATTAAAGACCTGAAAGATTATAATCCTTCCGGTTTCGATGCATTAATTTTCCCCGGAGGATTTGGGGCAGCTAAAAACCTTTGTGATTTTGCTTTTAACGGTTCTGACTGTTCGATAAACAATGATGTTAGTAATGCGATATTAAAAACAGCCGAACAGGGAAAACCCATTGGAGCTTTGTGTATCTCCCCGGTTATTGTAGCTAAAGTGTTTGGTGATGTTGAGCTTACAATAGGACAGGATGAAGGTACTGCCGAAGCTGTAGAGAAAATGGGAGCTACCCACAAGCAGACAAACCACGGAGATGTGATTCGTGATGTAAAGCATAATGTTTTCACAACGCCCTGTTATATGCTGGATGCCAATATTCTTCAAATTTGGGATGGTGCCGATAACATTGTGAAGGCAATGATGGAGCGGATGTAAGAAATTTGTTTATTTCCCATTCAGGGCTGTCCAAAAAGCTTAATTTACTGTCATTTTCGATACAAACACTTTTTTTTCTTAGATATATATGCCCTCAACGATAATTAAACCTTCCTGTAATTCTTATACCTTCCAATCTCTTTGCCGGTAATCCTTTCAAGAAAGTTGAGAAATTGCTTTGACGGTGGTAGCTTGATTCCTTTTGTGGGATCGTAGGTGAAGGTCCAGTTTTGCTTCCTGATTCTCTCCTGCATTACTTTAGGATGTGTATCTTCAAATTTTGCCAGAGAATCAATCATAGAGTAATCAAACTCATCGCTTACAGCAATTTTTTTCTCCACAAATTCATCGTCGTGCCACATCTTTTCAAACTCTTTTCTCTTCTCTAATTGTGTTTTCGGATTTTTCACCCATCCGTAATGATACATCCAGGCATTAATGGGCTTTACTTTCAGCAACCTGTTGTTTTTACGAAACCCCTGAGCATCCCTGAAGGAGTGTATCTGCTTATCATTTCTAACTATACGGATTTCATTCCCGTACCATTTTCTGGAATTTCCAACATAATCATACGAGCCGTAAAAATGTAAATAATTGAATAATAGTCCTTCAACTTCAGGATTATCCTTCCATTTCAACATTGACTCTCTTATAGTTGGCAAGTATTTTTCATGAACACATTCGTCAGCCTGAATATAAAAACCCCAATCACTATCCGGAGAAATTGCTTTAAAGGCTTTATTGGTTTCATCGGCAAGAACTTTTCCACCCTCTCTTAATGTATCGTCCCATATTGTTTCGAGTATCTTAACCTTTTGCGATCCAATACTTTTTATCAACCCAAGTGTGTCGTCTTCGGAATTTCCAACAGCCACAACCACTTCATCACATACCGGTAAGATAGATTTAATAGCTTCTACAATAGGAAAATCAAATTTAACAGCATTGCGGATAATTGTAAAACCGGAAACTTTCATATTATTTTATAACTTTCATTCATACATTCACACATTCAATCATTAAGTCCCTACTCGTTAAGTTTCATTCTAATTTTGGAAGTCAGTATGTCTATAGCTATCTGATTTTTGCCGCCCTGGGGAATAATAATATCGGCATATCGCTTATTAGGCTCTATAAAGAGCAAGTGCATAGGTTTAACAAATTTTTCATAATGATCGAGGACTTCTTTAAACGAACGGCCTCGCTCTTCAATATCTCTCCAGATAATTCTCATCAGGCGATCATCATCGTCGGCATCAACAAATACTTTTATATCAAGCCTTTTTCTTAAGCTTGGATTTGCAAGAATAAGAATACCTTCAACAATAATAACCTTTTTGGGCTTAACAGGCATAGTCTCTTTTGCCCTGGTACAAGTGAGATATGAATAGATAGGCATATCTATTGTTTTCCCTTCTTTCATCTGGTCGATATGGCTGACAAGCAGTTTGAATTCAATTGATGAGGGATGGTCAAAGTTAATTTTCGATCTTTCCTCAGAAGAGAGATGACCACTATCACGATAATACGAATCCTGTGAAATGACAGATACCGAATGTGAAGGAAGACTTTCGATTATCTTCTTAACAACTGTTGTTTTTCCAGATCCCGAACCTCCTGCTATTCCAATTATTAACATAACAAATATTATTTAATTTCCATTACCTTCAACGTACGTTTATTCTTCCACATTCCCCTGGTGAAATCAGGAAATTTTACAGGCCAGCTACCACTTTCAATTGATTTTTCGCTTAAGGGACGAACTGCGCTTAACATCGCTGCATCATAAACATCCATATCAGGCTCTTCTCCTTTTAGTAACGCATTTATCAACCTGTAATCCTCAAAATAGTCCATACCACCATGAGCAGCTCCGGATTCTTCGCCCTCTTTTTGCATATTTTTCCATAAAGGATGCAAATATTGCTCTTCATATTTATTAAAATCCTCCCACCTGTGTTGTGGAGATTTTCCCTGAATATGAACTTTAGCCACCGGATATTTCCTAACTATTCCGTTTGTACCCTGAATCAAAATATCGCGGCTATAAGGTCGGGGGTTGCTTGTGTCGTGTGTCACAACAATAGTTTCCCCGTTCATTGTTTTAATAATTGTTGTAACAACATCGCTAAGCTTGAATTTTTCTTTGGCTTCAAAACTATCAGGACCGAAAACATCTTCAGCATACAGATGTAATCCTCTTGATTTTGTTCCGAAAGAGACAAGATAATCGAAATAGTTACCTCTGTTGATGTCCATACATTGTGCAACAGGACCCAAGCCATGAGTAGGGTACAGGTCTCCGTTATTATCCATTGACCATTGACGACGCCATACCCCTTCGCCGTTCATATCGTGTTTAACAGCTCTCAGGTCGTGAAGATATCCACATTCACCATGTAGCAACTCACCAAACACACCCTGCTTAACCATATTCAGAATCATCATCTCATCGCGGTCGTAATTGCAATTCTCCATCATTATGCAATGCTTGCCCGTATTTTCAGATGTCTCGACAATCTCCCAACTCTCATTAATGGTCATAGAAGCCGGCACTTCTGTGGCAGCATGTTTATCAGACTTCATAGCTTCCGTAACAATGGGAACGTGCCACTTCCACGGTGTTGCAGTATAGATGAGGTCAATATCGTCACGTTCGCACATTTTCTTATAATCATACGGACTTGCAGAATAGCCATCTGGCTTTTTGAAACCTGCATCCTCTGCCATCTTTTGGGCACGCTTAACCCTGCTTTCAACAATATCGGATACGGCAACTATTTCACATCCTTTGATTTTCAGCAGGTTATTGTAATGGCTTGTTCCCATTCCTCCAACACCCACAAATCCTACCCTGACCTTGTCAAGTGGTTCTGTTTTAAAAGGATAAAAATCAAGTGCCGGGAGTATTTCATCGGCATAAGAGTTGATTGCAATACTTCCAAGAGTAAGTCCCAGTCCGGCTTTTGCACTTTGCAATAAAAATTTACGACGATCAATTTGTTTGCTCATAATGGATTTTTTTGAATTTATTTTCAGATTTTCAGGAACCAAAAATAAATAATTAATAGGGAATTATTAAAAAAAACTTAATCTTATTAAACATTCGTAATTTACAATAACAATTATTTATTATCTTTGTAATTTATAATCAGTATTATGACAACGCTTACGATAAAGCAAAATATAAAGAATCTTGATCAGCGGACTTATAATACTTATGAGGAGCTGATGGAAGAACTTGCTGAATTGCATGGATATAAAATCCTTTGGCAAATTGAGGAGAATATTATTCCTGAAGATGCTAAAAAGGCATTAATCGACTTTGAAAAAACATCGAACAAAAAATTGCTAGATATTTAAGTGCTATGAAGGTTTTTGAAGCAAATGAAAAAATCCAAGAAGGCCATTATCAAGAAGTTCAATTAAAAAAACGACAACCAAAATCCAAAAACATTTACCAATTCCGAATCACAAGAAAATACCGTGCGTTTGCAATCAAAGAAAATGGCTCATTAATTATTTTTCATATATCGGATCATCAATAATTTCATGATTCCCTCTCCAACTTCTTAGAGGTTATACGACGTATAAAAGAAGCCTCTAAGAAGTTAGGGGGAGCTTATAGCAAAAAGCTCAGCATAATACCGGCAGCCACAGCAGAGCCGATAACACCGGCCACATTGGGAGCCATGGCGTGCATCAGCAGATGATTTGATGGATCGGCTTTCAGTCCTTCCACCTGAACAACCCTGGCACTGTCAGGTACAGCAGATACTCCGGCAGCCCCAACCAATGGATTGATTCTGTTCTCTTTTGAAAGAAACAGATTCATCACCTTTGCAAAAATAACACCCCCGGCTGTTGCTATCATAAAAGAGAGAGCACCAAGGATAAATATCATTATAGACTGGCTTGTGAGAAAAACATCTGCCTGAGTGGAAGCACCAACAGTTAACCCGAGAAGAATCGTTACAATGTCAATCAATGATATTCTTGATGTTTCGGCAAGTCTTTTTGTAACGCCACTCTCTTTTAATATGTTTCCAAAGAAAAGCATCCCGAGTAAAGGCAGTGCACTCGGAGATATGAAACCAGTAAATAAAAGGCCAAAAATCGGAAACAACATTTTTTCAAGCTTAGATACGGAACGTGGAGGTTTCATCCTGATTACTCTTTCCTTTTTGGATGTCAGGAGTTTCATTATAGGGGGCTGGATAACAGGTACAAGTGCCATATACGAATAAGCAGCTATTGCGATGGGGCCTATCAGGTTCTTCACATAAATCGGGTCGCCGGCTGCAGTTTGACCTATTATATTAATGCCATTAGCAAGTTTTGATGAGAGAAAAATGGCCGTAGGACCATCTGCTCCCCCAATAATTCCAATAGCACCAGCTTCGGCCGGATAAAAACCAAGAGCCAGGGCACCCAGAAATGTTGCAAAAATTCCAACTTGAGCAGCAGCTCCTAGAAGCATAAGACGGGGATTGGAAATTAGTGATGAGAAATCTGTCATAGCTCCTATTCCCAGAAAAATCAATGGTGGATAAATTCCTTTTGATACACCAAAATAGAGGTAGTTCATAACACTACCATCCTCATAAATCCCAAGTTGAAGGCCTGCATTTAACAAAAATGGGATATTGCCGATCAGAACTCCAACACCAATCGGAATCAGCAGCAAAGGCTCATACTCATACCTGATAGCAAGAAAAATGAAAAACAGCCCTACAACAATCATTATTATATGCCCCGGCGTTGCATTTGCAAAGCCCGTAAATGACCAGAATCGCATTATCCCTTTTTCCGCATCTGACGACACATCAGAATTGTCCGATTGATTTACAATTTCGCTTTTCTGTGATTCATTTTTGTTTGCTGTGCTTTGATTTATAAACCCTGACAGCACAGCAAGTATAGCGATTATACTAATTACGGTTACAGCTTTACGTATCATCTCTGTTTCATTTCAATTAAAACATCATCCTGAAGCACGCCGTCACCTGGCTGAACTTTAATAGATACGATTATTCCGTCTTTTTCGGCCAAAATCATATTTTCCATCTTCATTGCTTCGTACATCAACAGCTTGTCACCTTTTTTCACCTCATCACCAGGCTTAACATATACCTGCATTATATTTCCGGGAAGAGGTGATTTTACTAATACTGTGCTACTGATATCCTTTTTAATCTTACTCTCTCGCCTTGCAGGGGAGGGGACCTCCTTCCTGACAAAAATTGGTGTTTTAGGCTGTTTTACCTCATGTTGAACCTCTACTGCATACTTTGTTCCGTTAACTTCAATATTTGCGATATTATCTTCAAAGTCTTGTATCTCAACATCGTAGTTATGTCCACGGATTATAAATTTATAGTTTTTCATTTATATTTTTCTTACTTGATCATTGCTCAATGTTTATTGAATATTAATTATTTTTTAGTGATTAATTTTCAACATTCAATACTCAACACTCAATGCTCAATTATTATCACCCTTTGCTGTCATTATTATTTAAAAATAACTACATATTCGATTGTGCTGTATTGATACTTTTATATATAATCGCTATCAATTCTTCTGTTTCTTTAATTGTTGTAGTCAGTACGTCTGGATTCGTGACAAGAGGCTTTTTTTCTGAAATTCTTAAACATACCCTGCTTTCTTTAAGCTCTTTTAGAACGATTTTGAGTTTATGGACAAAATCTTTCCTTGACTCTGCACTTTGTGCTTCTCCGTAATTCAATGCAGGTGAAGTCCCACTTCTGATTAATTGACCTGCAATATAATTGCCTAATTTTGAATTATCAATTTTATCAACAACATCACTAATATCAATAGCATAATCAATAAATCGTTCTTCCAAATCAAAGTTTTTCATTTTTTTATAGTTTTTATTTATTTTATATGCTTAATTTTCAATATTCAACACTCAACTTTCAGCACCCCCTATCCCCTAAACTTATAATAATCGTTAACACTATATATTTTTGAGTTCCAGGGAGAATAATCGCGATTTTTTTCTTTAAATGTTAGGACATTACTCTCTTCATCATGAATTTCGTCAAAGTACAGATTGAGTGCCATAGCAATGGCAGCATTAACTTCACCCGATATATGAAGGTTATCTTTTTCGGCAGCTTTGAATTTTCCTTGTTTTCGCAATTTTTGCCTAACAAAAAAGTCAATAATCTTCGGTATCAAACTATAAGTATTATACATCACTACAAGTGTAATAAAAACAGTAAGATATCCCACAACTGCCAGTGTTATTCCGAACTCATCTATTGCGGAAAAATCAAATGATATGTTATTAAGAATCATAATATTTGTTTATAGAGGGATGTTAGAATGTTTCTTAGGCGGATTTTTATCTTTCTTAGTTGACAGGGTTTTCAGTGCTCTGATAATTCTAAACCGTGTATTTCGTGGTTCGATTACATCATCAATATAACCGTATCTCGCAGCTTTATAAGGATTTGCAAACTCTTTTCTGTACTCTTCTTCTTTTTCGGCAATATATTTTGCTCTCTTTTCCTGATCTTCAATTTTGGCAATGTTCTTACCTTCTAAAACTTCAATGGCTCCTTTTGGCCCCATAACGGCAATTTCGCCTGTAGGCCAGGCATAATTAATATCACCACGTAACTGCTTTGAGCCCATAACATCGTGGGCACCACCATATGATTTACGAAGGGTTATTGTAATCTTCGGCACTGTTGCTTCGCCGTATGCAAACATAAGTTTTGCACCGTGGATTATTATTCCACCCTGCTCCTGTGAACTGCCAGGTAAAAATCCCGGGACATCAACAAGTGTGATAACCGAAATGTTGAAAGCATCACAAAAACGTACAAATCTTGCAGCTTTTCGTGAAGAGTTAATATCAAGAACACCCGCAAGATAATTTGGCTGGTTTGCAACAATTCCAACCGGTACCCCTCCGAACCGCGCAAATCCTACAACAATATTTTTTGCAAAGTGTCTGTGAAATTCAAGAAACTCCCCGCAATCAACAATTGAGTAGATTATATCTTTTACATTGTATGGAAGATGCGTCTCATCCGGAATAATCTCATTAAGCGAATCTTCAAGTCTATCAATCGGGTCGTTACATTCAATAATCGGCGGGTCTTCAAGGTTATTTTGAGGAAGATATTGCAAAACTTTTCTGATAAGCAAAAAGCCCTCCTCTTCATCATCTGACCTGAAATGTGCCACACCCGACTTTTCGGTATGCACACCTGCACCTCCAAGCTCTTCGGTTGTAATATCTTCACCTGTAACCGTTTTGGTAACCTTGGGGCCGGTAACAAACATATAGCTTGTTTTGTCACTCATAATGACAACATCAGTTAAAGCCGGTGAGTAAACGGCGCCACCGGCACAAGGCCCGAATATAGCTGAAATTTGGGGAATTACTCCTGAAGCCATTATATTTCGCTGAAATATCTCCGCATATCCGGCAAGACTTTTCACCCCTTCCTGAATCCTTGCTCCGCCACTGTCGTTAATACCAATGACAGGTGCCCCTACTTTCATTGCCTGATCCATCACCTTACAGACCTTTTGTGCAAATGTCTCAGACAGAGAGCCTCCGAAAACCGTAAAATCCTGTGAGAAGATATAGACTACACGTCCATCAATTGTTCCGTGGCCGGTAATAACTCCATCAGAAAGATAACGTTGCTTTTCCAGTCCAAACTCGTGGCTACGGTGTGTTACAAACATATCGAACTCTTCGAAACTTCCCTCATCCAGGATCATTTCTATTCGTTCGCGGGCTGTATATTTCCCTTTTTGATGCTGTGATTCTATGCGCTTCTCCCCACCACCAAGCCTTGCCTTTTCGCGAAGCTCAACCAGCCTGGATATTTTTTCTAAATTACTCATAATTTGTTGTGTCTGTTGGTCCTAAAATTTTAGGATATAGGACGGAATAATATTAAAGGTTCCTTTTTCTGATAATATTTTCCTGAAACGAATTTATTTTTTACCACAAAACTCCATTAAAACACCTTTGGTTGCCTTTGGATGAAGGAAGCCAATTGATAGTCCTTCAGCACCTTTCCTTGGTATTTTGTCAATTAGCCGAACATCTTTACTTTCAGCATCTTTCAGGGCTTCTTCAACATTATCCATTGCAAAAGCAATATGGTGAAGGCCTTCGCCTTTCTTTTCAGTGAATTTTCCTATTGGTCCTTCCGGGTCAGTTGATTCCAGTAATTCTATCTTTGTCTGTCCAACCATAAAAAAGGCCGTTTTTACTTTTTGATCTTTCACCTCTTCAATTGCATAACATTTTAGCCCAAGGACATTTTCATAAAAAGAAATACTCTCCTCAAGATTCTTCACTGCAATTCCAATATGCTCAATATGAGTAGGTTTCATATTCTTATATTTTACTGTTAATTAATTCACAAAAGTAGAGTTGTTTTTTAATATTCCAAAATAAATCAAAGGTTTTTTTTATTGATTTTCAGTTTAGAAAGGATTTAAATTGCAAATTCCAAATCATCAATATTTACATATTTTATGTTGCATATTTTATGTTGCATATTTTATGTAATTATATTATCTTTGCCGAAAGAAATAAAAAACAACATTATGAATCCTTTTACCGTAAGATATAGTTCCGAGCATTTTTGTGACAGAGAAGCAGAGATAAAGAAATTGAAAGCAAATGTAACAAATGAGCTTAACACTTTGATTCACAGCCCTAGAAGACTTGGCAAAACAGCACTTATTTATCATCTTTTTCACAAGTTAGAAAGAGGCAAAAAACATGAAACAATATTTGTTGATCTATTTGCAACAACAAAAATGGAGGACCTTATAAAAGAGCTTTCTGAGAAAATTTTGGAAAAATACCATAAGAAAAGTTTTATTGAAGGAGTTAAAAGTGTTCTAAAGGGCATTTCAACGACCATCTCCATATCACAAGATGGCACTCCGGAACTCAGCCTTCAATTAACCGAGACAAACACAGTCAAAACCCTAAACCATTTATTGAAATATCTTGAAAACAGAAAAAAGAAGGTGATTCTGGCATTTGACGAATTTCAGGAAGTAGTAAACTATCCCGAAAAGGCAGAGGCTATTTTAAGAACAGCTATCCAACCCCTTTCAAATGTCATATTTCTTTTTTCCGGAAGTACAAATCACTTGCTACAGGATATGTTTTTAAGTCCTAAAAGACCATTTTATCAAAGCACCGAAGTACTTGTCCTTGGGAAAATCGAAAGGAAAATATATTTTCATTTTATAAAAACAAATTTTGAAAAATATTCTAAAAACATTGAAACGGATGCAATTGACTATATACTTGATTTTACGGAATGTTATACATATTACACGCAGGTTATCACAAATCAGGTTTATTATCAAACCAATAAAACAATTACAGCAGGTGAGGCAAGACAAATTATAAACGAGTATCTTGAAACCAAAAAAACAGACTATCAAAATCTGTTGAATCTATTGCCAGAAAATCAAAAAAAACTAATTATTTCAGTTGCAAATGAAGAAGTTGTAAGCAAACCAACATCTATGGAGTTCATAATGAAGCACAAATTACCGTCAATATCATCTGTTGCACAAGCAATTAAAGCTCTTGCCAAAAAGGAAATTCTTTATAAAAGCCCAAATGGCTACACCGTTTATGATCTCTTTTTTAAAAGATTTCTGCAAAGGTATTATGCTAATAATGGCAGGTAAACTCCCGATTGGTCAATGAAAATTTGTAGTTTGAGGTTAGCTGTCAACTTAAGATTAAACTTCCCCTCACCATTATCCTCTCCCTCTGGAGAGGAATGAAATAATTATATCTTAATATCGTGTAGTAAAATTTCAAAACACCACTACTCTTCCCTCTCCTTTTTCAACATCTGTAGTTTTAACGAAGGAACGTGAGGAGTTCCGATAGCTATCTGAAAGGGTGAGGTGAAGATTGAATTATATCAACATTTTAATGTTAACTTAACAGTTATTAGGGTTAGAAGTATTTTAGAAATCATTGTCCGAAAAATTTCAAGATTGGGAAGTACTTTTCCGGTTAACTCATAATGCTTAACTTTTTCATTTCCCCTGCAACTCTTTGGTTGACAATAATCCGCAGGCAGCTTCAATATCCTGACCACGTGATGCCCTTAAAGTGGTTCTGATTCCCTTTTTATTCAGAGCATCCATAAAAGCATGCATTGAGTTATCATCGGGTGAGCGGTATTCAGAGCCGGGAATTGGGTGAAAGCGTATCAGGTTTATCCTGCAACGAATCCCATTAAGGATTTTTGCTAATTGTTTTATATGACGGGGTGTGTCATTCAATCCTTTAAAAACTATATACTCAAACGAAATGCGTCGTTGCCCGCCAATGTCGAATTTTCTGATAACATTAAGTACCTCTTCAATTGGATTATTATTCTGAACCGGCATCAGCATACTGCGTTCTTCATCAAAAGGGGTATGCATGCTGACAGCAAGATGACATTCGCTCTCCTCAAGAAATTTTGTCATAGCCGGAATAATTCCAATTGTCGAAACAGTTATCCTTCGCGGACTCATTGCAAAACCCCAGTCTGATGTTAAAATTTCGAGACTCTGTATCACATTTGTGTAATTATCAAACGGCTCTCCCATTCCCATATAAACTATATTGGTCAGGCTTTCACGCTCTGGAAGGCTTTTGATTTGATTCACAATTTCGCCTGCTGAAAGGTTTCCCTGGAAACCCTGCATTCCGGTCATACAGAAATGACAACCCATTCTGCAACCTACCTGTGATGAAACACAAAGTGTAGCCCTTGATTTATCAGGAATATAAGCTGCTTCCACAAATCTGTTATTCTCAACTGGATACAGATACTTCTTTGTCCCGTCGGATGATATGGAAACCTTTTCAGGAGAAACCAATCCAAATTCAAAATTTTCAGACAGAAGTTCTCTTGCTTTTTTCGACAAATTGGTCATCTCATCAATGGATATAATATCCTTCTTGTATAACCAGTCTGTGATCTGCTTTGCCGTGAACTTCGGCAGGCTAAGTCCGGCTACAATTTCCTGAAGTTGAGATAATGTCTTTCCAAAAAGAGGTTCTTTCATTTTTGCAACAGCTATTTTTTTGCAAAGATAGTCGAAACTTTACTTCTGCAGGAATCGTATTTCCTTGTATATTTGCATTCAAAATGTACTTATCTAAAAAAATCATAATGAAATTACTTGTCGCAATAGATTTTTCACCGGCTACCGAAAAGATTTTGAACAGTGTAAAAAGTCTTGTATGTAAACAGGATTCCAAAATATGGCTTCTTCATGTTGCAATGCCCGACCCTGATTTTGTCGGTTATGGCGTAGGGCCTGATACCGAGCGTGAATTTGTGGCCAAAAGGTTTAAGGAAGAACATAAAAAGCTGCATGATATGGCTGATGATTTGAGAAAAGAGGGAATTGATGTAACACCATTGCTTGTTCAGGGTGCAACGGTTGAAACTATTCTGAAAAAGGCCGACGAACTAAAAGTTGATGCTATTATTACCGGTTCTCATGGTCACGGTGCTATGTTCAATTTTCTGGTGGGAAGTGTTAGTAAGGGGCTATTGCACAAAACAAAAATCCCTTTGGTCATCATTCCTGCTAAGGAATAAAGCAACTTCACTTTCTAAACTTCTTCTCGGCATAGCTACCTAAGTAATATAAAAACAGCAATGGGATTATCCCGAATTTAACAAACGTTTCAGATAGATTATAGTAGTAAATTACTGTGAGTAAAATAGCTATAAAAATAATTACGATAATATCAAATGTGACTTTTTTCATTTTACTACTTAATTTTGTTATTGATCTTTCATTTATCCAAAAGCCGGTATTCCGGTAACATCCATTCCGGTTATCAGCAGGTGAATATCGTGTGTTCCTTCGTAGGTGATTACAGACTCCAGGTTCATCATATGCCGCATAATCGGAAAATCATCAGTAATACCCATAGCACCAAGCATTTGTCTGGAGTCTCTGGCAATTTTTAATGCCATTTCAACATTGTTCCGTTTAGCCATAGAGATTATGCCGGGAGTGGCCTTATCTTTATTTCGCAGGTCCCCCATACGCCAGGCAAGCAGTTGTGCTTTTGTAATTTCTGTAACCATCTCCGCAAGCTTTTTCTGTTGAAGCTGGAAAGAGGCTATGGGTTTATTGAATTGTTTTCTTTCAAGAGAATAATTAAGTGCAGTGTTATAACAATCCATTGCCGCCCCGATTGCACCCCAGGCAATCCCGTATCTTGCAGAGTTAAGGCAACTTAACGGACCTTTTAACCCTTTGACATTGGGAAGCAGATTCTCCTTTGGAACTTTCACATTATCAAAAACCAGTTCACCGGTAATAGAAGCGCGCAACGACCATTTCCCTTTGGTTTCGGGAGCTGAAAAGCCTTCCATGCCTTTTTCCACAATCAAACCTCTGACTTTCCCCTCTTCATCCTTTGCCCAAATAACAGCTACATCAGCAATTGGTGAGTTGGTAATCCACATCTTAGCACCGTTGAGAAGGAAATGATCACCTTCATCACTGAATTTTGTTTCCATACTTCCAGGGTCGGAGCCGTGATTGGGTTCTGTCAGGCCAAAGCATCCAACCATTTCACCGGTTGCCAGTTTCGGAAGATATTTCCTTCGCTGTTCCTCAGAACCAAATCTGAAAATAGGGTACATAACCAAAGATGTCTGTACTGAAGCCGCAGAACGGATACCTGAATCACCTCTTTCCAATTCGGTCATTATTACACCATAGGAAATGTAATCAAGACCTGCACCACCATACTCTTCAGGAATAAAAGGCCCGAAGGCACCAAGCTCTCCAAGTTCCTTAAACAAATAAAGAGGAAAATCATTATTCTGTGCCGCACCTTCAATTATTGGCGTTACGGAACGGTCAACCCAATCACGAATGGAGCCGCGAATTATTTTATGCTCGTCGGTGAGCAGTTCATCAACAAGGTAATAATCGGGAGGGGTGTATGTGTACATAATTAATTTTGTTATCAATCGTGCAAAGATATGGAAGATACAAATATAAAATACCCAATACCAATGGCTATCAGTATCAAAATAAGA
>JAOZLR010000013.1:0-3978 GCA_029934735.1 Bacteroidales bacterium | reverse complement strand
GGAAGATACAAATATAAAATACCCAATACCAATGGCTATCAGTATCAAAATAAGAAAACCTGATTATTAACATTCTTCGTTTGTCTATCTTTGCGGAAAATTAATTTCTATTTTATGTCGATAAACATTGTAGATAGAATAGAGGATTATCTCGACATTAATGTTCCTTCCGAAATTATTGATCGGGGTGATAATCTGTTTAGGAAGAAAAGAATTGAGAGTGCTGAAGTAAATAAAGCCACAGGTTCAGGGATTTTTGAAGTACGGGGAACTACTTTGTATGTGGTGGTGGTCAAAGGATTAAATGAAGCTATAGAGACAAGTTGTAATTGTCCTTACGACTGGGGGCCGGTTTGCAAACACCAGGTTGCTGCTCTACGCTACATCCAGGAAATATTTGGAGGAAGACCCGAAGAAAAAGAAATCATATCTATAAAAGATACAAAAAATAAAAACGGAAAGGGAAAAGAATTATCAAAGCCTGTATTACGGTACTCAGATAATCCGTATGTGATAAAAGATTATAAAATAATTACATACGACCTGTTGGAAAAGGTGTTAACAGATAACTGGTACAATTATGGAAATATTGAAACAAAGATTTTTGCTGAAAATAAAATTCATTTTAATTACTATTCATACAGCAGTGTTTTCCTTGTAAAATTTTGGATAACTAATAAAGGGCTACATACTACCTGTAGCTGCGGACAAAAAGTAAAAAAACTTTGCCCGCACCAATCCCATATTCTTACTGAAATAGAAAATTCGGAATATCCTGATATTTTTGATCAAATTAGTCCTGCAAATTTTAAAATTCTAAAAAATAATATTCTGGACACTTATGGATTAAGAGGTAAAGATTTTAACAAATATTTTCGCCTGAGCTTTATTAATAATGAAATATCCTGGGAGTTAAAAGAGGGGTATGAAACTTTGCTGGCGGTTAAAGGCGACGACAGAAGTCACGCTGAATTTTTTAAAACTGCATTAGGAAAGCTGGACCACAACCTTATAAAAGTTGAGGCACCTGTTCCCGAAAGTGGCAAATATGAAAAAAGATCAATTGGATTTGCATTTATTGCATATACCGAAATGGATCTATCCACCAATGATGAGCTGGAAATAATTGTTTTAACAGGAAAAGAAAATAAGACCGGTGATAAACTGGTTTCCCATATCAAAAGAATTAGCGGGCTGTCATCTGACGAGCGTCCGGTTATTACAAATAATCAGAAGACAATTCTCGAAAAGATCAGATTTTTTGAAGAGAGTAAGGAGTTGGGATTAATCCCGGATGGTGATGATGATTTTTTTGAACAGGAAAAACTCATTTTTGAATTTCTGAATAAAGTCATCCCTCTTATTGAAAAAGAAAAATATCTGTTTATAATTCCTGAATATGAAGAGTTTGAAAAAGTCAGAAAATCAGATTTAAAGCCTATAGCAATCTCAAGCGAACATCTTCAGCTAAAATTTGAGTTTTATAATGACGATACATTTCTTTATCTTAGTCCAAAACTCATTATTAATGGAATTGAACAAAACAGTTATAAAATAGATATTTCCAATTCCCACTTTTTATACACAATTATTGACGATACACTATATCTGCATAAATCGATCAGTCAGTCAATGGTTATCAGTCAGTTTAATTGGAAACCTTTAACTATAGCCAAAACCGAAGCCAATAGTTTCTTTAGTGATTATGTTATACCGGTTTCCAAACTTTATAAAATTGACTTCAAATCCGATCTGTTTTCCATAGAAGAGAAAAATATCAATCCATTAATAAAACAGATTTTCCTTTCAGAATTCAGAGATAATGTGGTTTTTAAACCTGTTGTGAAGTATGACGGGGATTTGTCATTTGAACCGGCTGATGAGGGCAGTTCAATGGTTTTGGATAAAGATAATAGTGTAACCATCTACAACAGAGATGAAGATTATGAAAAGGATTTTCTTGAATTTGTTTCAGAGCTGCATCCCAACTTTGAAGCCCAGAAAAATGCCGGACGGTTTTACATTCCATCTGACATTCTGATGGATAATTTTTGGTTTTTCGATGCTTATGAAAAACTGGAAAAAGCAAATATTGAAATCTTCGGGTTAAAAGATTTGAAAACATTCAAATATTCGCCATACAGGGCAAAGATAAGCAGTGGAATTAAATCGGAACAGGACTGGTTTGAGGTTGATGTTGAGGTTGCTTTTGGTGATATGGCTCTGGACTTGAAGAGTATTAGAAGGGCTGTCCTGCGTCAGGAAAAGTATATCCAGTTAAAAGATGGCAGCGTCGGGATATTGCCCGAGGAGTGGCTCAATAAATTACAACGATATTTCAGAGCAGGCGAAATTAAAGATAATAAACTTCAAATTTCAAAGCTGAAATTTTCAATCATTGATGAGCTTTTTAAGGATATTGACAATACCGAAATAATTAAAGAACTGGCTGAAAAGAGACGTAAACTAAAAAATATTGAAAATATAAGTACAATCAGGAAACCACGTGAAATTACAGCCACACTCCGCGATTATCAAAAGGAAGGGTTGAACTGGTTAAATGTGTTGAATGAGATGGGCTGGGGTGGTATTCTGGCCGATGATATGGGGCTGGGGAAAACATTGCAGGTTCTGACCCTGCTGCAAAAACAGGTGAAGAAAAGCAAAAAACCAAACCTGATTATTGTCCCTACAACGCTGCTTTTCAACTGGGAAATAGAATTGAAGAAGTTTGCACCTAAGCTAACATATCATTTTTATTACGGGATAAACCGTGACAAAGAGATAAAATATTTTAAAAAGTATAATATTATTTTAACAACATACGGAGTTTTGGTTCGCGATATTAAATTCCTTAAAGAGTTGAAGTTCAACTATATTATTCTTGACGAATCGCAGGCTATTAAAAATCCTTCATCGTTGCGTTATAAAGCGGCTTTTTTGCTTAAAGCTGCAAACAAACTGACACTTACGGGAACGCCAATCGAAAACAGCACTTTTGACCTTTATGCCCAAATGAATTTTGTAAATCCGGGTTTTTTAGGTCCGATGGAATCTTTCCGTGAATACTATTCTAAAGCTATTGATAAAGAGGGCAATGTGGAAGTGTCAAGAGAGTTAAGTAAGTTGATTAGCCCATTTATTTTAAGGCGGACAAAAGAACAGGTTGCCAAAGACCTTCCCGAAAAAACCGAAAACATCCTGTTTTGCGAAATGGGGGATGGGCAACGTAAGGTCTATGATGCTTTCAGAAACAAATACAGGAATCAGCTACTTGGAAGGATTGAAACGGAAGGGCTTGGAAAATCTAAAATTTATGTTCTTGAAGGTTTGATGAAGCTGCGACAGATTTGCGACTCTCCTGCAATACTTTCCGATGAGGAGGATTATGGCCACGAATCGGTTAAGATTGAAGAACTTGTAAGGCATATCAATGAGAAAACCTCAAATCATAAAATACTCGTTTTTTCACAATTTGTCAGAATGCTGAAACTTATTAAAGATGAGCTGATAAGAGATAAAATTGATTTTGAGTATCTCGACGGTCAGAGTTCCAAAAAACAACGGGAAGATAGCGTTAACCATTTTCAGGAAAACCCCGAATGCCGTGTTTTTCTGATTAGTTTAAAAGCCGGTGGCGTCGGACTTAATCTCACCGCTGCGGACTATGTTTACATTGTTGACCCATGGTGGAATCCGGCTGTCGAAAACCAGGCAATCGATCGTACACACCGTATCGGACAAGGGAAGAAAGTCTTTGCATACAGGATGATCTGCAAAAACACTGTTGAGGAGAAGATACTTAACCTTCAGGCTAAAAAGAAGAAGATTGCAGCCGATATCATCTCTACTGATGAAAGTCTTGTAAAGAAACTTACGGTTAAAGATATTAAAGAGTTGTTTAGTTAAGGTGAAAGGACAAAGGAGTCTAATTCTTTTGCACTTACGAAAACAATAAAAACAAAGACTGTCATGTCG
>JAOZLR010000146.1:4008-6921 GCA_029934735.1 Bacteroidales bacterium | reverse complement strand
TTATGCTGCCTGCGGTTAAATCTCCAATCTCCTGACAGGCATTGTCATACATCTTGCTCCTCCCCCACCGCGTGCGAGCTCCGAACCTTCGATGGTTACAACACATTTACTGTAACCATCGGGATGAGTTTTCCCCAGCAAAATATCTTTGGCTTTAATAACTTCAAAACCATTATTATTTAATGCTTCAACAGTGTAATTATTTCTACCGTAACCGATCACTTTTCCTGGGGCAAATGCAAAGAAGTTGGCTCCGCTGTGCCACTGCTCCCTCTCCTGAATAGTTTGATCATTCTCGCCTCCACAAAAAACAGGCTTCAGATCAACACCAAGTTTCTTCAATATCTCTAAAATATTATTCACATTGTTTATTTTTAGAACTTTGCCATTGTCGATGGTAATATGAACGGTTTGATATTTATTGGGATGCAATATTAAAGGTTCGTAAACCATGCACTGATCCTGATCGAGCATTGTAAAGGTCATATCAAGATGAATGAAGGACTCGGGAGAGTAAGGCAGTTCCTGTATAATAATATGACGGCTCTCTTTTCTCTCTTTAAGACATTTTAAAATATAATCTATACCTTGTGAAGTCGTCCGGACACCGATTCCTATGACCATAATATCTTCCCTGATAATCAGAATATCGCCACCTTCAATGGTACAATTGTCACCGCATACGTTTGATGTAGAAGGGTCGAAAGTCAATGTTTTAAAATCAGGATGATTATTGAAAACTGCTTTCATTATCAAGGCTTCCCTGTTTCTAACCTTGTTAGCCATCTTTCCAATGAGTATTTTATTTTGTATGGAAATGGAGGCATCGCGCATAAAGAAAAAGTTGTGAAGCGGCGGAAGCGAAAATCTCTCCTTCGTCAGAAACTTAGTGAGATTATCCTTTTTCATCGGGACTCCTTCTATTAATTGTATTGCAAGGTCTTTTGTCGGTATTCCCCTGATAAAACTCTCCTCTCCAAAAACATCCTCTTCCGAAAGTATCTCATTGAGCAAATCATTCTTTACTGACTCATCCATCAAAATATCACTCAAGAGAGTTTTTACTTCATAAGTCTTTGTAACACTGTCAAGAACGCCCTTGAACTGCTCATACTCTTTAAGTGCAACTTCCAGATTCAAAATATCGCTGTAAAGTGCTCGCTTAGCACTTTCCGGGGTCATATTTTCGACTTCACTTCCGGGTTTATGAAGTAGAACTCCTTCAAGCTTACCAATTTCTGATGTTATGGCTATTCTGTTATTTTCGGGCATAATTATTAATCTTAAAATGAGCTTGCAAAGGTAAGGCAATTATTTATTTATTGAATTCTCAAGTGATGTTATGAATACGATTAATAACTTGTCTTGATGCATACTAAGCCGACATTGAATTTCGTACCTGACGGGACTTCTTTTAAAATGCAGGAATAACGAGCAAGGGTCTATGCCATAGCCGTCAACTTAACCCGTATTATTCATACAAAAATGAAGTGAATTGTGAGACCTTTGCATGGTAAAACCAAAATTATAATTCATAATATCAGCCAGTTACATTAAAATACTCAGATTTTGGATAATAAATTATTCCAGAATATTTTCTTCAATTAAAGCTTTTTTTAGTTCCTGGAATGTGATGGGTTTGGCAATAATTTTTTGATTTTTATCAAGAAGGAACATTGTGGGAGTTGCATATACATTATAGTCAACTGCAGCCTGACTGTCCCATCCTTTCAAATCTGAGCCGTTAAGCCAGGTATATCCGCCCTGATGTAAGGCCGCAAGCCATTCATCTTTTTTACTGTCCAGTGAAACTGAAAGGACTTCAAGGGTTTTTCTGTTTATACTGCTTTCGTAAAGATTGAAAATCTCCGGAAGGGTCTCAGTGCAATGCGAACACCAGGAAGCCCAGAAAAGTACAAGTGTATATTTCGATTTGATTTTATCAAGGTTGATAACATTTCCGCTTGTGTCTGGGATTGAGATATCCGGCGCTTTTTTACCGACAGCGAGTTCGGCATACTTCTGAAGTCGGGTTTGCAGGTCGTTTTTCTTATCCTCATTCTCACACTGTTCAGGAGTGTAGTTTTCTGCGATATAATCAAGCACCTTATCGAAATGATATCGTTCAAAACCTCCTACAAGATAATCCACAACGAAGTCGTAAATAATATTGTTATCCATGGCTTCATACATAATCTTATCCACAGCCTTAATGAACTCATCTTCAAGCTGATCTTGTTTGAATGAGGGGTTACTGTATAGCGTCAGGTATTCGATTGCAAGTGTAGTGTAAACGTTGCTCCTAACAAGCTCCACATCTGTAAAATCAACATTATCGAAATAGTGTTCAATTGCATACTCTCTTCTTCCGGCCTCATTAAGTTCGGGGTCGTAATAGATTGGTTTTCTTATACGGATTATCCTGGTTGCATAATTGGCAGGGTATTTTGCAATTAGGCTGTCAATAAACTTCAGGAATTGTTTTTGAACTGATATGTATTTATTCAGAACTGTATCATAAAAAGGGTCATTCCCCGGAAAATAGTTCACAACCGGAGCAAGCAGATCGAATTTTCTTCTATAGTCGTTACCCTCTCTCAAAAAGGCAAAATACTCCATATTTTCATCAGACTTTAGAACTTTAAGACTATCATATAAAGCACCAACTTGTGTGCTAATCTCGATATCCTCGTCATTATAGATAAAATCAATAAAATTGTTTTTGTCAATGACAGCCCTGTACATACCTGATGGAAGATCTTTTTTAGTCACAAGAACAAAGGTTCCAGTCGTATCAGACATAGCGGAATCTATTTTTGTATTTTTATCACCGTAAAAGTCAGCAAGATAGACCTCCTTTAGAGCCAATCCTTTAACAGTAAATTTGAACGTGTGATTTTGTGCTGATAATAA
>JAOZLR010000146.1:0-3908 GCA_029934735.1 Bacteroidales bacterium | reverse complement strand
TAATAAAAAGGGAAGTAACACAACTGACAGAAGTAAAGTAAATATTTTCATCATATAATACTCTGGTTTAAACCGCAAAAGTATGACTTTTTTAAAAACCATTTTAAACTAAAGAGTCCTTTTGCAAAATATTTATAGATAGAGTATTCGATTTCTTTTGAGAGGAATTATCTATATTTGCAAAAGAATTAACTAAAATAAAAACCTTATTTGTATGACAAAAAACCTCCCTGAAATAAAGCAAAAAGCGGCCCGGTACTGTGCCTATCAGGAACGTTGCATCAGTGATATAAAACGGAAACTTAAAACACTGAATGCAACGGACGAAGAGACCAATACAATAATTGATGAACTAATCAATGACGGTTTTTTGAATGAGGAACGATTTTCACGGCTGTTTGCAAGTGGGAAATTCAGGATAAAAGGTTGGGGCAGAATGAAGATATATAAAGCTTTGCAAGTAAAAGGAATTCAGGGAACAGATATCAGGAAGGCGATAGATAAAATTGATGAAGAGGAATACCTGCAAAAACTTAAATCAATAATGAAGAAGAAAGAAAAGGAGCTGAAGGATGAGGATTTTACCAAAAGGAAGCAAAAACTTGTTAATTTTGCAACTGGTAGAGGATATGAGAACTCGCTGGTTTGGAAGGTTATTGGAGAGATGGAATGAAAGAATATGAGCAGTTGGCAGACTTCAAAAGATAATTAAGATAAAGTAAAGACAACGCATGCGTTGTCTTTACAAGAAACAAAAACAACAAAAATAATGGTCTTAAAAGAACAGATAAAGGATTTGCGTGAGAGGCTTGATGCCTTGAGGAGGTTCCTTTGACATTGACACAAAGTTAAAACAGATAGAGGAAGAAGAGCTTACCACCCAGTCGCAGGATTTCTGGAACGACCCGAAAAAGGCCGAGGAGGTTATGAGGTCGATTAAGGCTAAGAAAAACTGGACAAAAAAATTTGATGCTGTAAAATCGGGATTTGAAGACCTTGAAGTGCTGTTCGAATTTTTTGATGAAGGTGAGGCCTCTGAGGAAGAGCTTGACAAGCAATACTCAAAGGCAGTTAAACTTATCGAAGACCTTGAGTTTTTAAAAATGTTAAGCGGTGAAGAGGATAAACTTAATGCCATACTTCAGATAAACCCCGGAGCTGGAGGAACTGAAAGCCAGGACTGGGCTCAGATGCTTATGCGAATGTACATTCGTTGGGGAGAGAGAAATAATTACAAAGTCAAGGAACTGGATTTTCAGGAGGGAGATGTTGCAGGAATAAAATCTGTTTCACTGGAATTTGAAGGTGAATTTGCCTTTGGGTACCTAAAAGGAGAGAATGGAGTTCACAGGCTTGTACGCCTGTCGCCATTTGATTCGGCCAATAAACGTCATACATCGTTCGCCTCGGTTTATGTCTATCCCGTTGTTAATAATAATATTGAAATTGAGATAAACGCTTCTGATATTACTTGGGATACCTTTAGAGCAAGTGGTCCTGGCGGACAAAATGTCAACAAGGTAGAAACAGCAGTAAGACTACGCCACCAGCCAAGTGGCATCATTGTAGAATGTCAGGAGACACGTTCGCAGGGTCAAAATCGTGACAAAGCATTGCAAATGCTTAAATCGCAGTTGTATGAGATTGAAATTAGAAAAAAGCGTGAGGCCCAGGCAGAGATTGAAGGCAACAAGAAAAAGATTGAGTGGGGTTCTCAAATCAGGAATTACGTGATGCACCCGTATAAGATGGTTAAGGATCTTCGTACCAGCGTAGAAACCGGTAATGTTCAGGCTGTTATGGATGGCGACCTTGAGAACTTCATCAAGGCTTATCTTATGGAATTTGGAGGGTAAAATTGTTAAACACACCCCTTAACACGCCGCAAGGCAATGGTAGTACTTCATAACAAACAGATTACGACGGAATACCTTCGTAAATTGAATTTTTCCATAACTTTGCTCCAAAAACAAACACATTGTAAATGCGACTCATTTCATTATTTCTTCTACTCTGTTCCCTATTTCTTTTTCAAAACGGTTTTTCTCAGGAAACAAAAGCTGAAAGAAAAGTCAAACGAAAAACAGTGCGAAAAGCACGGGATAAATATCTTGGTGCGGGGGTTGGAATATTTAAGATGAGTGCAAAAGACCAGGCAACCTCTCCATTGCTTTATTCAGGGACAGGTGCTATTGGCAACCTGCAATATCTTGTTCATTCAGAGGAACTTATTGAAACATTCGACCTTTCTTTTGGTGGCGGAAATATGAGAACTAATAAAAATGACCATTCAGGACTGGCAAGAGGCAGCGAATATGGAATGTATTTCGACTTCCGGTTTCAGTATCTGATGAAGGTGTTGAAGTTTGCACATAACAAAGCTACCTGGTATTTAGGACCAGGATTTGATTTTACTAATTATTCACGTATTAATTCAAAATATGGCAATTCGCTCTATAATTATGAATATATGACGGGTGTCGGCCTCTCTTCCGGAATTGAATTCCCATTTGGATATAAAAGCAAGGATTGTAGATTTCTAGGCATGAACTTTCATCGACGTGATCGTGATTTAAGGTTATCATGGCAACTTTTTATTCCTGTTATTGGTGCAATTTACCGTCCTGGCTATGTTACAATAACCAATTTCAGTAACCCGGACGAACCGGTATTTAATTCCGAAAACCTGCATACCGGAATATTCAAATATTTACAGATTAGTTCCAAAGTTGAACTTTATTACATTCTTCACAACAGAAATATGCTGAAACTATCATATGTTTGGGAATATCATCAGTATAATCCAGGATATAACAAAGTACAGGGAGCTATAAACGGGATATATTTTTCATTTGTATTTAAATTTAATAATGTTAAAGAATAGAATATAAGCCGAGCATAGGCAATCTAAGCATAACTAAATAAAACAAGTGGGGCGTAGACGCTCTAAACATAAAAGTTGAAGTTTTGAATTAATTGATAAAGAAAATTATGAGAAAATTATTATCAATAATAGTAATCACAATCTTCCTTCTATCATCCTGCGAAAAGGCGTTGATGGAAAAAGATCCGGCACAAACTCCTGTAGAAAATTTTGAAAGTCTTTGGCAAACAGCCAATGAAAAATACTCCTTTTTTAAATATAAAGATATTGATTGGAATGAGATGTATAATGTTTACAGGCCACAGATTGATAATAATATGACCGATGAACAACTGTTTGATGTACTTGGAAATATGCTCAACGAACTAAATGACGGACATACAAATCTGACTTCACCGTTTGATATTTCAAGATATTCATTCAATTATCCCAATCCTGAAAACTTTAATTTCAGACTGCTGAAAGACAATTACATCGGATGGGATTTCAATATCACAGGACCTCTCCTGAACACGATAATAGAACGGAACGGGCACCGGATAGGCTATATCTATTACGGCTCATTTTCAAGTATGGTTAGTTCATACCACATCGACTATATAATAGACAAATTTTGGAATACAGATGGGATTATACTTGACATGAGAAGTAATGGAGGAGGCTCTGTAGCCAATATCTGGACAATTGCCAGCCGGTTTACCGATGAAAAAAGATTTGTTTACACAACAGCCTTGAAGAATGGCCCCGGATATAATGACTTTGGAGAAGCAGAGACAGTCTCTCTCAATCCGCATGGAAGTAAACAATACACCAATAAAGTTATCTTTCTGACAAACAGAGGGTCATATAGCGCAACATCCTTTTTCAGTATTGTGATGAAAGCACTCCCAAATGTGATCCAGGTTGGAGACACAACCGGTGGCGGGCTTGGGGCTCCTGCAGGTTTTGAGCTTCCTAATGGCTGGGCATACCGTTTCTCCTGCTCTCAAACACTGACTCCTGAGGGAGATAATTTCGAAAACGG
>JAOZLR010000145.1 GCA_029934735.1 Bacteroidales bacterium | reverse complement strand
AAGGATTTTGGTCATCAATACTTGTGAGATAATTATCAAATATCACATCCATACTATCGAGGACTGAATTACCAAATTCATCCCATGCCTCTATAAATATTCTGTAATTGCCATCGGGATAATCAGCAGTAGGAAATGCAAGTTGAGCTTCAGAAGGATCAACCAGGGAATCTCCGTTGTTATTTGTTAAAATCTGGTAATAATCGCGTTGCTGATTCATCCATGGTGGAGAGGGATGGTTGTTATCCTTTTTGTACATCACCGTTGCATAAGGTTCATAATTACCTCCGGAATAAAAACTGTATTGATGATTAAGAATTTGTCCGAGTGTTTTAGGGAAAATGATACTATTCTGAGGGATATCCTTTATCCAGTAGTAGGTTCTATATGCAGGTTGTTCCCAGGGTGAGTCTCCATGATAATCGCTTATTTTTACAATAATATCAATGTCTCCGTACAAGCTATCCGGGGTCAGATAAGTACTGGTTTCGTTTATACAAAAACCAAATTTTGAATTAGCAGAAAAATCTTCGATAGCAGGTGCAACATTATCTGTAATAGGGTCTAAGGCTAATAATGGGTTAAAATTTATTCCCCATTCATCATCATCGTAATACCAAACTGAACCCTGATCGCGAATTTCTACAAAGTGGATATGCCCCCAATCAGCTGACCAGTGAATAATGTCACCAAGATAATCATGGAGTTGCACATAATCACCCACATCAACCTGAATGCTGCTTTCAACCAAATGCGCATACAGCCATCCGTCAGAATAACCCGACACCTGCTCAGGACTGACAGCAACCCGCCAGTAAACATCGCCGCCAAGTGTTAAAACAAGCTTTACCCATCCTTCCTGAACAGCATAAGTTGGCTCATTAACCGGTGTTATAATGTCAAGCCCCTGGTGTAAGTACGACCAACTGCCCGAGCCATTACCCATATGTTGCTCATAATGGTTCCACACTGTGTGAACTTCATCAAAAGGAACAAATGGCCAGGGAATACTTTCGTAGTCACCATTCGATTTTGTTTTTACAGACTTGTTCTCAAAGGTACTAAAAGTTTTTGCTGCATGCTCTTCTTCTGCTATTTGACCTCCTTGAAAATCATACACATTTAAAATACCTTTTGAAATGCCACTATTCCGATAATGAACACCAGAAAGTATCAGGTTGTTTTCAATTCGAATATCCCTAAAAGAAAAGTTGTCTGGCAGGTGTTTGCTGAAAATCTCTTTGTTATTTTTAACAGAGTATGTTTTAAGTATCTTTTTCCCAATTACCGAAACAAAATCATTCCCGGCTGATATTGCTATTCCACGTGGATAAAACAGCCCTGTATTCAAAGTGCCTGTTAATTTAAAATTATGATAAATATTTAGCTGTCCTTCTTTTGCTGTAGCCAGATATTCTTCATCCGGGGAGAAGGCAAACTTACTGCAACTTTCTAACCTGTAATCCTTTTGGCCATTAAGAGATATTATATTCAGAAATTTGTCGGTTCCAACAACAAATTGTTTTCCTTTTGGAGAAAAGCCGAATAATGAGGCATAACGGAAAGTTTTAGATAATACAAATTCACCAGAAGAATTGTAAATGTGGACAGTCAACTCTTGCTTAAAATGAAACTTCATATCCATAACTGCGACGTACCCCGAATTAGAAATGTATATGTCTGAGCCAGGTAAATAATCTAAACTGAATGATAAAGTCTCATTTTCAAATAGTTGAAAATTCTTTATCTCCCGCATTTCGTCCGTCACTACTCCTATCTCATATTTTGCTTTAAATATGCCATTTTCTGAAACAACATTAAACTCGTTATTAACATAACTATTAATAAATTTGCCATTGAATGAAAGTTTTGTATTCCCAGGCAAATAATCGTTTTTCTGAGCTTTCAAATTAAAAATGATGCAAGTCATAAAAACAAGCATTAAAACCGGAATTATAAATCTTTGAATTTTCATAAATTTATTAGTTATTTTTTGCTAAATTAAAAAGAAAACTCAGGGACACAACTTTTTTGTGTCTAAATAATTATCAATGGGGATTTATTAGATATTTTAAGTAAGCTGTCTGAATTATTTTTTCCGGGCTGAATCAGTTTTAAATAAATTTAACATTTTTTCTTCAATTTGTATGTAATGATTTCCAATCTTTGTCGTTAATAATTAAAAGCAGATTAATCATTTCAAATCCGCAATATGGAATCTAAAACCGATTACTCTATTCATAATGTGAGGATTAATATCCTTAAACAAACAGAGATTTTTTCTGAGACAGAAGATTTTGTATTGTTCGAAATTGCGATGGAATTAGAAGAGGTTAATATTAAGCAGGGTCAGAATATCTTTAAAAAAGGTGAAGAGGGAGATGCAATGTACATCATAAAAAGCGGTAGTGTAAGAGTCCATGATAGTGGGCATGTTCTTTCCAGATTATACTCCGGACAGGTCTTTGGAGAGTTTGCTCTGTTTGATAAAGAAGCGAGGTCGGCATCGGTTACAGCTGATGAACCATCTGTTTTATACCGACTAAGCCAGGAAAATTTTTACAGGTTAATGGCTGAAAAGGCTGAAGTTACTAAAGGTATTCTGCGAAATGTTATTAAGAGAATCCGGGAAATGAACAAGCTGGAGAGTAAGCTTGCAAAGAGTTATCTGAAAATTCAAAAACAAAAAAAAGAGATTGAAAATCAGCACAAGAATATTCTGAAACAGAAAGCAGAGCTTGAAAATACAAATAGTAAACTTACTAAGCTAAATGTAGAGAACAACCAACTAATCAGCATTGTTTCACATGGATTACGAAATCCTCTTACCAGTGGTCTTAGTGTAATTGATCTTTTAGAAAACTACTCCGATAATCTGACAGACGATCAGAGAGAGTATGTCCGGCTGATAAGCAACAGTCTCAGACGAATGAACAGTATGATAAATCAAACGCTTGACATTGACACAATTCAATTGCAACGCAGTAACCTGAAACCGGAAAGGGTAAATTTGGCAGAAATATTAATGCAGGTCGAAAAGAGTTTTAAATATGCCTTAAAGATCAAAAAACTGACTCTGGAGCTAAAGACTGACGATCTGTTTGTGGAAGTTGACCACAATTTTATTTTTCTTGTTTTCGACAATATCGTTTCTAATGCCGTTAAATTCTCGCCTCCTAATTCAAAAATTACTATTGACCTGTTCCGGTCAGGAGAAGAAGCGAGAGTAGAAATAAGCGATGAAGGCCCCGGCATCAGTCAGGAAGCACTTCAAACCCTGTTCGATAAGCCTCAGATTCATGGAAGACAAAAAGATAAAACAGGATTATCGATCGTGAAAAAATATGTAGAAGCGATGAATGGCAATTTTGATTGCGTCAGAAAAGTAGGGCAGGGGACAACATTTGTAGTGACCTTTGAACTTATCCATTCTAATTATACTGAGACTGATTAGTATCTTATTTCTAATATTCGTGTATTTTTGGGCAGAAAATAACAAACAACAAATAACAATTGTCAAATAAATAACAAAAACCAATATCAAAAATACAAATTTTTGATAGCAAAGTAAGGTGCAGTTTAGAATTTGGGTTTTTCAATAATTGGAGTTTATTTGAGTTTTGTTTCTTTGCAATTTGAAATTTCTGGTTTATCCAGGTTAGGTTTGCCCGGTTGCATTGGGCAGGCGCAAAGCTAATCATAGTCGAAGATATGCCGCGATTCATCTGAATTATTAAATAAAGGCGGTATAAAAATCACTTTCTATTAAACCTTACTGTTTTTTTCAGTCTGTAATTATTATTTTTTTCGTCGCTAAAATTTTACCTTTTTCTGATAGCAGGAGATAATATAGCCCTGAGAGTAGGTCTTTTCGCAGGATAGTAACTGATTGTCCTGAGATATACTCCATTTGCCTTACTTTTTGTCCAAAGGAGTTATAAATCGTTAATGTCGAATTTTTTAAATGATATTCCGTTCTTATTGTTGTTTGCAATGAAAACGGATTAGGAAAAACAGAAATATTAATATCCGCAGTTATCTCATTAATTGCAGAGCAACTCTGCCAGGATGCTGACACAGTTACAATATCATCAATCATCCACCCTTCTCTGTTTGTTTCCATCGAATCCGAAATGAAAGTAAACCGGATCATTAGACTGTCAGGCGGGTAAATAATAGTATCGAATTTTATAGGAACCCACCACTGCCAGTTAAATTTTGATTGTATCCAGCCATCTGATTTACTGGTGATAGTCAGTGGATGAACTGTATAATTACCGTTTGATTCATGATAATCGGAATCCCACCAAAAATAGGAATCCATAGGGAGAACTCCGTTGGTATCATTAACAATTATCCACGAATTGCCCCCGTCATAAGATGCGTCAATTATACCTATGTCATTTAAAGTATCCATATCGTATTTATGCCAGAACTCCATACTGGTATAGCAGGTCGAAGTGTACGGGTTCCTGATAACATAAATAAAAAAAGAAGTGTCATTCGGCGGATAACTGCTTATCGAATCGGTAAGAATTGCTTTAGTCCCTGAATGGGCGGAGTTAAAAAAATCTTTACCCGGAGTACCAATCTCCCAAATATTATTTCCTACAGAGTCAATAATGATTTTAGATGTTGGTGTCTCAAATGAAATTGAATCAAAGTTTTGTGCACTTGCTTTGTCAGGTAGAATTATTATTAACAATGCTGCCAAAATGTGTAAATATCTTTTCATAACTGTTTTATGGTCGTTATCAGTTCGCAAAGCTACAAATTTTTACAACAATATAAAAAAATTTCCCGAAAGAAAAACAGTAATTTTGCAGCCTGCTCATTAAAGGACAAATCAGGATATGAATCAGTGTTACCAAAATTATCTTACTTTTGCGGCTTCTAAGAAAGTGTTTACGAAGAAGATAATTATGAATATTACACGTACTTTTGATTTATTGCCGAGATATAAAGCCCAATTCAGAACTAAAGATGATGCACTGGCAGGTAAGGTTGACGGAAAATGGGTTAAATATTCAATTGATGATTATATTGAAACAGCAGATAATATTAGTTATGCCCTCCTCAAATATGGAATTGAAAAGGGTGACAAAATTGCCACAATAACAACAAACCGGCCGGAATGGAATTTTCTTGATATGGGTATTGCGCAGATTGGTGCAGTGCACGTTCCTATCTATCCAACCATCAGCGAATCGGACTATGAATATATTCTGAAGCATGCTGAAGTAAAAATGGTTTTCGTTGAGGGACAGGAACTTTTAAGGAAAATTGAAAAGATTTTACCAACTATTCCCACAATCAAAGAGGTTTATACTTTCAAAAAGATTGATAATGTTAAGCCTTTGGCAGAGTTTGTATCCCTTGGAAAAGAGAATTCTATACCTGAAAAACTGGAAAAGATAAAAAATTCAATCACTCCTGACGATACTGCTACACTTATTTATACCTCTGGTACGACCGGAACATCAAAAGGTGTTACCCTTTCGCACAATAATTTTATAAGCCAGGTATTAGACCTCTATCATATTTTCCCGGTTGACGACACAAGCAAATGTTTAAGCTACTTACCGGTAAGTCATGTATATGAAAGGACAAACCTTTATGTTTATCAGTATCTTGGAGTTTCCATTTATTATGCTCAGAACATGGGGACTATTGCAGACAATTTAAAGGAGATAAGCCCTGAAATGCTGACCACGGTTCCCAGGCTACTCGAAAAAGTATATGACAAAATTGTAGCAAAAGGGATGAAGCTGAAAGGTGTAAAAAGAGCAATGTTCTTATGGGCGTTGAATTTAGGACTAAAATATGAAATTGAAGGGAAAAACGGCTGGTTTTATGAACTGCAACTTAGTATTGCCAATAAACTTATATTTAACAAATGGCGCGAAGCTCTTGGCAGTAAAATGCGTGTAATTGTGTCAGGGGGTGCAGCATTGCAACCCAGGCTGGCTCGTGTTTTTACAGCGGCCCGTATTCCTGTTTTGGAGGGCTATGGCCTGACAGAGACTTCGCCTGTTATTGCAGTTAATTCTCTTGAAAAAGGTGGTTTGAAATTCGGAACAGTTGGAAAACCATTGAAAAGTGTTGAGGTTAAAATAGCTAAAGATGATGAGATTCTTTGCAAAGGGCCTAATCTAATGGAGGGATACTATAAGGATCCTGAAATGACAAAAGAAGCCATTGACAAAGATGGATGGTTCCATACCGGCGACCAGGGACGAATTGAGCCTGAAGGACATATTAAAATTACCGGGAGAAAAAAAGCTATCTTCAAAACAGCAATGGGTAAATACATTAGCCCTGAGCATATCGAAAATAAATTTGTTGAATCATCTTTTGTGGATTCTCTTTTGGTTGTAGGTGAAAATCAAAAATTTGCTGCCGCACTAATTGTTCCCGATTTTCTCTTTTTAAAATCCTGGTGTGCCAAAAAAGGTGTCAAGTGTTCAACAAATGCGGAAATAATTAATAATCCTGATGTTATTAACAGATTTAGAAAAGAGGTTGCCAAATACAACAATAGCTTTGGAAGTTATGAGCAAATAAAAAAGTATAAACTTCTTGAAAAAGAATGGGCTATTGAGACACGTGAACTTACTGCTAATCTAAAGCTCAGGAGAAAATTTATTTTTGAGAAATATAATTCTGATATTGAAGGGCTTTTTAAGTAGGTTTGCTAAAACCAACAGTACCACAATTACAAGAAAAACCTGATAAATTGTATGAATTCGAGTTTGCACTCATCCTCTGTTTTTTAGTGGCACAATATCAATCGGTACAGGTGGCACGCATTAGTCTGGTATCAATGGCACAATCACTCCGGTATGGGTGTTGCACAGGTTGGAGCGGTTTATCCATTTAAGAAAGAACTGAACATATCTGGGTAATATTTAGAAATTTTTGTTGCATATTATG
>JAOZLR010000144.1:4352-6939 GCA_029934735.1 Bacteroidales bacterium | reverse complement strand
AGCCTCTTTTCTTTTGTTACTTTTGCAACCTTTAATTATCAATGATTGTCAATAAAGCTATAACATCAAGAAACTTACATACGAATCACTAATTAAAATTATTATTTATGAAACGAATTTCAATTTTACTTTTACTCTTAGCCGGTCTTTTTTCTTTTTCAAAGGCTGATATTGTTAATCAGACAGTTGCAGCGGACGCAGCTAAGAATCATTATTTTAACTACTCAGTAGGAATAGATTACACAAGTATCTCATTAGATCTAGTTTATACAAAAACTATTGACGGACAACCTCTGTTTTATATTTTTAATGTTAGTGACAATGAAGGGTTTGTAATTATCTCAGCAGAAGATAATGTATATCCCATATTAGGATATTCTTTTGAAGACAGCTACACAGACCAGCCCGGTTTCGATGCTACAAATTTTAATTATTGGATGGATAATTACTCCGATCAAATTATTTATGCAAGGGAAAATGCACTTATGGCTGATGAACTAATTTCGTCAACCTGGAGCCAATTGTTGGTATATAATCCTTCTCCCGAAAGTGTTGACAATGTAACCCCTCTTTTAACCACAACCTGGGATCAGGGGACTTATTATAATGAACTTTGCCCATCTGCCAGTGGTGGTCCCGGTGGCCATGTTTGGGCAGGATGTGTTGCTACAGCGATGGGACAGGTAATGAAATACCATAATTATCCTGAACAGGGAACAGGTTCTCATAGCTATAATTGTGCAGGATACGGAAACCAATCGGCTAACTTTGGTACAACAACCTATAATTGGTCTTCAATGCCAAATTCGGTTTATTCAAGTAATATGGCAGTGGCTACACTTCTGTATCATTTAGGTGTATCAGTTGATATGCAATATTCAACGAGTGGTTCAGGGGCTTTTAGCTCCGATGCCAGGGATGCTCTGGTTAACTATTTCAACTACTCTTCAAATGCGCAATTAGTATCAAAAAACAGCTTTCCTATTGAAACTTTTGAAAATAAACTTAAAAATGAATTGAATCTCAACAGACCTGTTTATTATGCTGGTTCTGGCAGTGCTGGCGGACATGCTTTTGTTTGTGACGGATACCAGGGATCGAATTATTTCCATTTTAACTGGGGATGGAGCGGTTATGCTAATGGTTATTTTTATCTGAACAACCTGAATCCAGGTGGTATGCAATTTAATCAGAACCAGTCGGCAATGTTTTATGTATATCCTGAAGGAGCTGCTACTCTTGCAGGTGTGGAGAATTTTGTTGCAGAGATTGTAAATGATGATGTTCAACTTACGTGGGATGCACCAACCGGTAAAGACCTATTGGGATACAACATTTATAGAAATAATATAGTTGTTGAATATACAGCAAATACTGAATATCTTGACTTGAGTCCCGAGCAGGGCAGCTACACATATTATGTCTGCGCTGTTTATGATGAGGGTGAATCCTTTCCATCAGAATCAATTTCAATATTTATTGGTGGTGGTACTACTGCTGTTTTTGAAGATGACTTTGAAGCATATAACTCAGGAGAACAACTTGCTTGTCAAAATCAAACGGACTGGACAACCTGGGATTATTCACCATGCTCAGGAAACGACCCGTATGTATCAGCGGATGTCTCATATAGCGGGGTAAATTCAGTTGTAATTGAAGGTGTTGACGACCTTGTTAAGGTTATTGAAAATTATACTGAGGGATTGTATAAAGTTAGTTTCTATATGTATGTTCCTACGGGATTTCTTGGCTATTTTAATGCTTTACAGTTATTCAATGGCGCTGACAGCGAGTGGGGAATGCAGGTCTATTTTGATGAAAACGGACAGGGAATCATTGATGGTGGTGGCCAGGGTGCAGCAACTTTTGGTTTCTCATATGATACGTGGATGTACATAGAGTTAATTGTTGACCTGAATAATGACTGGGCTGAGTATAAACTGGATGGTAATTCCATTCATGGCTGGCAGTGGAGTATCGGTGCATTTGGTCAGGGAACATTAAATCAGCTTGGTGGTATTGATTTCTATGCCTGGGATGGTAGCCAGGGAAAAGGGATTCCAAAATATTATTTTGATGATTTTATGATTGAAGAGTTCGGAAGCGCTCAGCTTTTTCCTCCAATGAATTTTGCATTGAATATGGCTGTTAATGATATTCAATTAACATGGGATCCTCCGACAGGTAAAGATTTGACAGGATACAATGTTTATTACTCTCTAAATGGAGGTGATTTTGATATACTGGAGTCCACAACTGAAACATCATATATCATTGCATCTCCCGGAGACGGGCTGCATTCATATTATATTACAGCTGTTTATGATGATGGTGAGTCTGACCCTACTAATACTCTTGAGATTTTACTGACAGGGAGTGATGAACTATATTCAGAAAGTATAAATGTATTTCCAAATCCTGCAAGCGATATTCTGTATCTCAAATCTGATGAATCAATTACTTCGGTAAAGGTATTTAATTATACAGGACAGGTTGTAATGAATAAATCAATAGACAACAGATCATACAAACTGGATGTTTCTCAATTGCAGGATGGGATTTATTTTCTCATAATGGAGATTGGAGA
>JAOZLR010000144.1:0-4252 GCA_029934735.1 Bacteroidales bacterium | reverse complement strand
TTATGAAATATTTGCCGGTTTTTCAACTTTGACTTTCAACAGTGCATAATCGAGAACCTCTGTCATTTTATCAACATAATGGAATGAAAGGCCGGTTATGTAGCTCTCTTTGATATCTTCAATATCTTTCTTGTTTTCGACCGAAAGCACAATATCCTTAATTTTAGCTCTTTTAGCCGCAAGAATTTTTTCTTTGATACCGCCAACAGGAAGAACTTTTCCTCTAAGGGTTGTTTCGCCGGTCATAGCAATTCCCGCCCTTACTTTTCTTTGTGTGAATGCAGATGCAAGGGCAGTAAACATTGTAACGCCTGCTGATGGGCCATCTTTTGGAGTTGCCCCTTCAGGTATATGAATATGAACATTCCACTTCTGAAAAATATCAGGATCAATATCAAGATATTCAGCATGTGATTTAATGTATTCATAAGCAATGGTTGCCGACTCTTTCATCACATCTCCTAGGTTCCCTGTAAGAGTAAGGGTGCCTTTTCCTTTACTCAGGCTGACTTCAATAAACAGAATCTCCCCTCCTACAGCTGTCCAGGCTAATCCTGTAACAACACCTGCAACATCATTTGAGATGCTTTTCTCCTTTTGAAATTGTGTAGGGCCAAGAGTTTTTCTAAGATCTTGCTCCTCAATTTTCTTTTTATAATTTGAATCTTCAACTATATATTTTACATTTTTTCGGATTATTGTGGCAATATTTTTTTCAAGCTTTCTAACACCTGCCTCTCTTGTATAACTGTCAATAATCCGCTCTATTGTTTTTTTCGGAAATGTCAATTGTCCTTTTTTTACTCCGTGCTCATAAAGCTGTTTTGGAATAAGATGACGTTTTGCAATTTCAACTTTCTCTTCCAGCAGATAACCACTTACATCAATTACCTCCATCCTGTCAACCAGTGCCGGATGAATTGTCATTAAAGTGTTTGCAGTTGCAACAAACATCACTTTCGAAAGGTCATAATCAACCTCAAGATAGTTATCGTGAAAAGCACTGTTTTGCTCAGGATCAAGGATTTCGAGAAGAGCAGCTTGCGGATCACCGGAAGTACTAGCCCCCAATACCTTATCTACCTCATCAAGAACAAATACCGGATTGGATGCTTTTACTTTTTTTATATTCTGCATAATCCTTCCCGGCAGAGCCCCGATATATGTCTTTCGGTGTCCTCTAAGTTCTGCTTCATCTCTGACACCACCAAGAGACATACGAATATATTTACGTCCAAGAGCCTTTGCAATTGATTTTCCCAATGATGTTTTTCCAACACCCGGAGGGCCTACAAGACAAAGAATTGGAGCCTTAAGGTCATTTTTTAGTTTTATAACGGCAAGATGTTCAACAATCCTCTCTTTGACTTTTTCAAGTCCGTAGTGGTCTCTGTCAAGTATTCTTTCGGCTCTTTTTAAGTCGAAATTATCTTTAGTATATTCACTCCAGGGTAAATCAGTAAAAAACTCAAGATAATTTAACTGAACTGAGAAATCAGGAGACATTGAATTCATCCGCTGAAGTTTCTCCAGTTCCTTATCAAATTGTTCTTTAACAGCTTTCGACCACTTTTTCTTACCAGCTTTCTCTTTTAAGCTACTGATATCCTGCGCTCCTGGCACATCTCCCAACTCCTCCTGAATTGTCTTCATTTGCTGGTTAAGGAAATAATCGCGTTGTTGCTTATCAATATCGGTTTTTACTTTATTCTGAATCTGGTTCTTCAATTGAAGCATTTGTAGTTCTCCCGAAAGAGCGGAAAGGACATTTTTTGCCCTTTCACGAAAATCTGAAATTTCCAGTAATGCCTGTTTCTCCTTAACATCAATATTAAGATTTGACGAAACAAAGTTTACAAGAAAAACAGGACTTTCTATATTTTTAATAGCAAAAGCTGCATCCGATGGCAGGTTCGGAGACATATTTATTATTTGGATCGAAAGATCTTTTAGTGATGCAATTAATGCAATAAATTCCTTATCCTTTGGAGGTTTTTCGGTTGGTTCAAATTCTGCAACCCTTGCTTTGAAATATGGCTCTTCCTGAATAAGCTCGAGCAATTGAAACCTCTTTTTGCCCTGAATAATGGCAGTTGTATTGCCATCAGGCATTTGAAGTATCTTAATAACGTTTGCAACAGTTCCGACCTTGTTAAGGTCATCAAATACCGGCTCTTCTATTTCGGCATCTTTTTGCGCAACAACACCTATCAGTTTTTTTGTGCGGTATGCTTCCTTAATTAGTTTAATAGATTTATCACGTCCCACGGTAATCGGGATAACTACACCAGGAAACAGAACAGTATTTCGTAAAGCTAATATTGGCAATGATTCGGGAATCTCTTCAGCAATTATAAGGTCTTCATCTTCTGATGAAAGTAAAGGAATAAATTCTGTCTCATTTTCTAAAATGTCAGAAATCATTAAATTTTCAGTCTCAAAAAGTTTCATACTCAATATAGGTAAGTTTTCTGCAATTATTTTTATTTCAATCTATTTTTTAAGCTTTTCTGTTATTGGTTGTGATTTCAAAAACATGAGTTAAAATATCCTTTTCAACATCATTAAATTCTTTATCTCGTCTTGCAAAAACAGCTTTTGCAACTTCCACAGCTTTGTTAATATTATAAGGTTTGAATCCTTTGGTTCCGCCCCAGAAAAAAGAAGGAATGAAGTTGCGTTGGAACCCGGGACCAAAAATATTGACATTAACACCGACAACAGTACCAGTATTAAACATTGTATTAATTGCAGTTTTAGAATGGTCACCCATTATCAGCCCGCAAAATTGCAATCCTGTATCGATAAAAGTTTCCTGAGGATAGCTCCAAAGCTTAACGTTATCGTACGAATTTTTTAGATTTGAATTGTTTGTATCAGCACCAATATTGCACCATTCAGCAATAACTGAGTTCCCGAGGAAACCATCGTGGCCTTTGTTTGAGTAGCCGAAGATAACTGAATTATTAACCTCACCGCCAAGTTTTGAATAAGGTCCAAGTGTTGTCGGCCCATAAATTTTAGCACCCATTTTAACAGTTGCCCCTTCACAAATAGCAAAAGGTCCCCTAATATTACTTCCCTCCATTATCTCTGCATTCTTGCCGATATATATTGAGCCTCTGTTTGCATTAAGAGTAGCCATTTCAACTGTCGCACCCTCCTCAATGAAGATATTCTCTGCACCCAGAACACGGTTAGTATCACTCAGCTTTTGACTCTTTCTGCCCTTTGTAAGTAACTCAAAATCGTTTTCAATTGCTTTGCCATTATGTATGAATATGTCCCAGGGGTGATTTATTTTCAAGAAATCCACATTGGTCATCACATCATCAATATCCTCAATCTCCATTTCATTAACATCCTCAAGGTCATCATCCTTCATACATAATGCTATTATCACATCATCGTTAACAAGCGCCTGATTAGGTTTGAGTTTCTTTATTTCCTCAATAAGTCCGGCATTAGGACAAACGGAGCCGTTTAACAATGTGTTGTTTTCGCTTCTGACCGTAGGAAATTTTTCGCTCAAATACGACTCGGTTAGTGATGAGGTTTTAACATTAAGGTGTTTCTCCCATTTTTCACGAATTGTGAGTATGCCTATTCTGATGTCTGCAACAGGCCTCATATATGTTAAAGGAAGAAGGTTGTCTCTGGAATAATCATCAAACAAAATATAATTCATAATCAAGGTCAGGTTTTAAGTCCGTAAATATATGTATATTACGTCAATAATAACAATTTGTTCAAAGAATATTTCATCCTTAATAAATAAAAAGCCCTTAATGCAAAATAAGGGCTTTTTATTTATTCCTTTAAAGCTTATGCAATTATTTCTTGTGCACTTTATCAATATGCTTTTGATACCTGCTCTTAAACTTGTCAACACGACCGGCTGTATCAATCAGTTTCATCTTACCTGTGAAAAATGGATGAGATGTATGTGAAATCTCAAGTTTTATCAAGGGGTATTCTTTACCATCTTCCCACTCAATTGTATCTTTGGTCTTAACTGTGGACTTAGTAATAAACGCATATTCGTTCGACATATCCTTGAAAACCACAAACCTATAATCCTTTGGATGAATATCTTTCTTCATTGTTTTTATCTTTATTTTTTGGGAGTGCAAAAGTACAGTTATAATTATTAATAACAAAGAAAATTTAAAAAATATTTTTTATTTAACAATAAATCTTCGTTTTACTCAACCTGTTTTAGGTTAAGCTCCATTTGTTTGCCCCTCAAAAT
>JAOZLR010000143.1 GCA_029934735.1 Bacteroidales bacterium | reverse complement strand
CTCTGATTAATCCCGTCCATACGGGACTCTAACCAGCTGAGCTAAAGAGGAATTTATAATGTTTTAATGAACTTTCCCTTTAAAAAGGAGTGCAAAAGTATATGTTTTTTGCAAATAAACAATATATTTGCGAAAAATTTTACTAAAAAATCAAAATATGGCAAAAGTACTTGGAATGGGTAATGCTCTTGTGGATATACTTACAAAACTCGAAAGTGATAAAACACTGGATATCTTTTCTCTACCAAAAGGAAGCATGCAACTCGTTGACCTAAAGGAAAGTGATAACGTAAATAATGGAACGGAAAGTTTTGAAAAATCCATTGCCTCAGGAGGATCGGCAGCAAATACAATACATGGTCTTGCAAGGTTAGATATTGAAACCGGTTTCATTGGAAAAGTTGGAAATGATGAATTCGGAATGTTTTTTCAAAGTGATATGGAAAAAAGCCAAATTACTCCCCACCTGCTTAACAGTGACACTGCAACAGGTAAAGCAATAGCATTAATTACGCCAGACTCAGAACGGACATTTGCAACATTTCTTGGTGCTGCTGTAGAACTATCACCCGATGATATTTTACCAGAGCAGTTTAATGGATACGATTATTTTCATATCGAAGGATATCTTGTTCAAAATCATGATTTAATACTAAAAGCAGTAAAACTGGCAAAAGAGAAAGGTCTTACCGTAACTCTTGATATGGCCAGTTATAATGTTGTGGAAGATAATCTGGACTTTCTGAATGAAATTCTGGAGAAATATGTTGACATCGTCTTTGCAAATGAAGAAGAGGCTAAGGCTTTTACCGGAAAGGAGCCCGAGGAAGCATTAGATGAATTTTCGAAATTGTGCGATATTTCTGTTGTGAAAATAGGAAAAAAAGGCTCGTTTGTTAAAAAAGATGGCATAACATATAAAATTGAGCCAATAGAAGCAAACAGTATTGATACCACAGGAGCTGGCGACCTGTTTGCAGCAGGATTTATTTATGGTTTAATAAACGGATTTCCGCTGGATAAATGTGGCGCTATAGGATCAGTACTGGCAGCAAAAACCATTGAAGTTATGGGCCCCAAGATGGATGATCAGAAGTGGGAAGAAGTGAAGGAATTGCTTGCCAAACTCTAATTAGTTTTAAGATAAAGAATTAATTGTAATCTTTCTTTGTGAAGCTCGGTCTATTCTTTGAGTATTTTTGCGATATAGCTATTTTATAAAGAGTAAAAATGCTTATTAAGAGCCTTATTCTTTATTACCTTTTAACACTCTGAGTAGTTACAAATAAAATAATTAGATTATTTACAACATATTGTTTAATAATTCTTTATATTTTTATACATTTGCCGCTCTTTAATATTCAGTAATATATATTTAATACAAAATAACGATGAAGATTTACGAAACAAAAGACATTAGAAATATAGCACTTATTGGAGGTGCTAAATCAGGAAAAACCACATTGGCTGAAGATATGTTATTTGAAGGCGGTGTTATAAACAGAAGAGGTTCCGTGGATGACAAAAACACGGTTTCAGACTATCGTCCTATTGAAATTGAGCGCCAAAATTCGATATCCTCAACAGTGTTATATGCTGAATTCAACGGCAAAAAAATAAATATTATTGATACTCCGGGATTTGATGATTTTATTGGTGAGATTGATGCTGCCCTCAGGGTTGTTGATGCCGCAGTAATGACTGTCAATGCTCAAAATGGTGTTGAGGTTGGAACTGAAATTGCCTGGAGATATGCTACCAAATATAAAACTCCAATAATTTTTACTGTCAACCACCTTGAACATGAAAATTCGAATTTTGATGAAACAATACGTCAGCTAAAAACACAATTTAAAGGTAGTCTCTCAGTTTGTCAGTATCCTGTTAATCCCGGTCTGGGATTTAATGCTGTCATTGACCTTTTGAAGATGAAAATGTTTAAATTTAGTGAGGGAGATAAAAAGCCGGAGTTAGTTGATATTCCTGACAGTGAAAAATCGAAAGCTGAAGAGTTACAGGGAGCAATGATTGAAGATCTGGCCTCGAGTGATGAGAGCCTGATGGAGATTTTCTTCGAAAACGGAACTTTGACAGAGGATGAGATGAAGCAGGCTTTGAAAGTTGGATTGAGAGACAGGGAACTGTTTCCTGTTTTTTGTATAAATGCTAAACAGAATTGGGGAGTATGCAGAGTAATGGAATTTATATCAAATAATGCTCCTGCACCTAATGAAATGCCACCGGCAAAAACAACTGAAGGCAAAGAGTTAAAATATGACATTAACGAGCCGACATCAGCACTCGTTTTCAAATCAACCATTGAATCACACCTTGGTGAAATTTCATTCTTTAAAGTTTACAATGGCGAAGTTGCTGAAGGAATGGATTTGATTAACGCTAATAACAGTACAAAAGAGCGCATTAGTCAGTTGTTTGTTATGGCAGGAAAGAACAGGGAAAAGGTTTCTAAAATCACTTCTGGTGATATTGGAGCAGCTGTTAAACTCAAAAATACTCATACAAATAATACTTTAAACAGTCCGAAAGTTTCAGACGACATTATAGAGCCAATTGTATTTCCGGCTCCAAAATACAGAGTAGCTGTAGGAGCTAAAAATCTGGCAGATGAAGAAAAACTTAATGTTATTCTTCAGACGATGCATAAAATGGATCAAACTCTTACAGTTGAATATTCAAAAGAGTTAAAGCAGCTTATTCTTGGTGGACAAGGAGAGCTTCATCTTAACATTATAAAATGGCAAATTGAAAATCTTGAAAAGATTCTTATGGAGTTTTATGCTCCAAAAATTCCTTATAGAGAAACTATAACACGTTCGGCTAAAGCAACTTACAGACACAAAAAACAATCTGGTGGTGCAGGGCAATTTGGTGAAGTTTATATGATGATAGAGCCATACACCGAAGGAATGGAATACACAAAAGAGTTTCCAATCAGAGGTACTGATGAGATAGAATTGGAATGGGGTGGAAAATTGATAATGAAAAACTCAATTGTTGGTGGTGCCATCGACGCTCGTTTCCTCCCTGCAATTTTAAAGGGTGTTATGGAAAAGATGGAAGAAGGTCCTCTCACAGGTTCTTATGCCCGTGATATTGTCTTCTACGTATATGACGGGAAAATGCACCCTGTAGATTCAAATGAAATTTCATTTAAACTTGCAGGACGTCATGCGTTTAAAGAAGCCTTTAAAAATGCAGGGCCTCAGATTCTGGAACCTATTTATGATGTTGAGGTACTCGTACCTGAAGATAGAATGGGTGATGTTATGACTGATCTGCAAGGAAGAAGAGCTATTATTATGGGAATGGGTGCCGAAGGAAATTACCAGAAAATCAATGCTAAAGTTCCTCTTGCCGAAATGAATAAATATTCAACAGCATTGAGTTCACTAACAAGCGGACGTGCAATGTACTCAATGAAATTTGCTGAGTACTCAAACGTTCCAAATGATGTACAACAACAACTACTGAAAGAATATGAAGCTTCACAAAATGATGAAGATTAATCTCTGAATAATAACAAAAAGGGCTGTCTATACTTTTTAGACAGCCTTTTTTATTTTATCTCTATTTCAAAACCATCTTTTTAACACCGGCAAACTCATTGTCAGCTTTTAACAGGTAGTAGTAAACGCCCGGTGAAAAACCTGACAGATCAATTGTTATTTTGTGTTCTCCCACGGTTTGAGTGCCAAGGTTCATATCATATACTTTCTTGCCTGTTACATCAAAAACATCAAATGAAATCCGGCAGGAACGAGGTAAGGTATAAGATATTGAAGTTGTGTTATTAAAAGGATTAGGAATATTTTGCTTTAACACAAAATCACCTTTTTTAATATTCGGTGTTTGTTTGATAAACTGTTTCATTATAAGCAAATTGCTCTTCGAGGTAGGTGTAACCGCCTGGGGCTGTAACTTCAATTAGTTCGGGAGCCGGGTAAATGTTAACACCTGTATAAACCACAGAATCCAAAGGGATAATCTCCAGTAGCACATCTTCACAATTAGGAATTGCAGCGAGGTAACTAATAAAAGGCAGTTCAGGAAAACCTACCGAATTCAAACGAATTTGCCCGGGAATTTCCATCCTGTTAAATGTATCTATCTCTGTATTGTACATCCCCGGGACAATAACATCTAATTTAACCAGCAGGCTGTCCGAGCTAATTACTTCATAAACAGGTTCAGCGGTTTCAGCAGTAGTAAATTCTATCCATTCCTGCGAATAGGAAATCATTGCTATTAAAATAGCACTTAAAATAATTGTGATCTTTTTCATAATGAATCAAATTAATCGGTTAATATTATTTTTTTTGTGAAATAGATATCTTTAAGTTTAAGAAAATATATACCCGGACTACATTTCTTACCGTTATCTGTTCTTCCGTTCCAGATAATTACATTTTCATTTGTATTCAATGTCTTAACAATCTTACCTGAAATATCATAGATTTCAAGGACATTTGTTTTCGTTTTATTTTTCGTTGGTATCCGGATAGTGATGTGTTCAGAAAAGGGGTTGGGGTAATAGTTAATTTCAAACTTTTCTTTTTTTACAATGCTGGTAACTTTATCAACATAAATATAATTTTCCTTTAAAAAGGAATTTGTATCAAATTCATCATAAACCGTTAGGTTTACTGAGTACCAACCCGTATCAGAATAAATAAAAACAGGATTTTCTTCATAAGAGTCAATAGTTCCATCATTGTCAAAATCCCACTCATATAAATTAATATCACCTATTGAATAATTATAAAACTGGACATCAAGAGGTAATTCTCCATTTACAAAGTAGGAACTGTCGTATTTACTATTATTATTCTGGTTATTATCGCTTTTTGCAGAAAAATTAGAAAAAAGTGGTTCATCACCTTTTGAAAACGTATGGTGAAGGTCAAATGTTATCCCATAATCTGTACTGTGTAAAATATATGTATGAGCATTTTGCCATATATTACTTATATGGGTAATTAGAATATAATATTCCCCATCTTGTTTTCCTCCAACTCCACTGATCGTATAAATACTTTCGTCTACAATGTTAAGAATATTTAGCAACGACCAACTATAACCATAATCGGTAGAATAGCTTAAAAATCCTTCATTATCTTGCATTCCACTTGACAAAGAGAATAATTCACCTTCTTGCATTCCTCTATTGAGCCAACCAATTCTTGTATAATTATTATCAAAAGCATTCAATAATTCTAAATTTTCAAATTTATCATATGAAATTAATAGAAATGTTGAATCTGGAATTCCATATTTTTTAACTTTTGCGTATCCAATGTTCTCATTATTATCTATTTCAACAACATGAAGATTACCAAAAAATCCATTGTATGAATGTGAGTTAAATGTATTACCATAGTCTTCAGTATGTTCTTTTATAGCATTATACAAAAAACCCTCATTTACCCCACTACATAAATTCAGGCTTCCATCTCCTTTAAGAAACACCCAAGTATCTTGTTGTCCGTAATTACTTGACCTGTAAATTAATTCAGTATAAGAAACATAATAAATATATCCTTCCGTTTTATCTGCCACAATTGACATCATATCTTGAGCAATCAGGCTATCCATACATATTGCAGTTTCACCAAAGTTTGTGGAGTAATACAATCCTAAACCAGTATAAGTAGGTCCAATAAAATAAATCTCACCAATATTAGGCCCTCGTGTAATATGGTAGTCAGAAAAAGAAAACATAGAAATGAAAAAGAATAAACCGAATAAGTAAAATTTCTTCATATTATAGGTTTTAAGGAAAGCATAAAGTTAAACAAAATAATTTATAATTACACAAGCAGGTTTTGAAAAATGATAACTTATAAAAGGCAGTTCAGGAAAACCCACCGAATCCATACGAATTTGCCCGGGAATTTCCATCCTGTTAAATGTATCTATCTCTGTGTTGTACATCCCCGGGACAATAACATCGAATTTAACAAGCAGGCTGTCCGAGTTTATTACATCGTAAACAGGCTCTGTAGTTTCTGCAACTGTAAATTCCATCCATTCCTGGGAAAAGGTAGTAAATGCTATGACTATAGCAACTAAAAAAAGTGTAAATTTTTTCATAACAATTAATTTAATTGGTTAATAATATTTTACTTGATAATGTATTATCACTTAATTTTACATATTAAACACCAGGTTTACATTTAATTCCAGTTAAATTTCTTCCGTCCCAAGCTATTCTGTGTGTTTCTTTAGGCACAATAAGTGTCTTAACTTCTACACCCAAATTATTATAAATGAAAACCCTTCTTTCTCTATTGTAATTGTTTAGCTCAAAGGTTGTATTGTTATTGAAAGGATTTGGGTAAATACTTATTGCAGGTTGGAGAATATCTGTAATTCCTGTTGTTTTGACAACATGAATATAATTTTCCTTTAAGAAGGTATTTTAACTGTCGGGGCCGAGGGTTATTTGCTGGATGAAAGAAACAGTGCTTATTATCAATAAGAAAAGAAGGTTTTATAATAGAGTTACAAATATAGGAATTCTTTTTCTTACCTTTGTCTGTTCAAATTCTTATAATTTTAACCAGTTAGAAAAAAATACTATGAAAAAGCAAATAATCATTTTTGTTATTATCTGTTTTACAGGTATATTAACATCTTCTGCAACTAACATTTCTATTAATCCTGAGAACAAAACAGAACTAAAAGTCACCGAAAATACAAATTTCGTTCTGCGATTGAAAAACAAGATATCCTCAATATCACTTTCAGAGGTTGAAACCGGAAATGGCTTCTTTGTGAAAGCAAAGATACCCGGCTATGGAGTATCTCTTATGGTTGGTGATCCTGAACTCCCGGTTCTGAATAATCTTATTGAAATTCCTTATGCAGCAACTGTTGAAACGGAAATCATCCGTTCGTCATACAAAGATTATGATTTGTCGG
>JAOZLR010000142.1 GCA_029934735.1 Bacteroidales bacterium | reverse complement strand
TGATAGTCCTGATTCCTGTTTTTATTATTATTTCCATAGTTATTATTTTTGATACGAAAGGTGGTGTTTTCTATTTGCAAAAGCGTGTAGGAAAGAATAATAGGGATTTCACCCTTTTGAAGTTTCGTACTATGCGAGTTGATTCTGCCTCTGATAGTCTGCTTACTATTGGTGAAGACGACTCCAGGATTACACATTCGGGTGCTTTTTTAAGAAGATATAAACTTGATGAGCTACCTCAGCTTTTCAATATTTTAAAAGGGGATATGAGTATTGTAGGCCCACGTCCGGAGGTTAGGAAGTATGTTGACATGTATAACCAAAGGCAAAAACAGGTGTTGACCGTCAGGCCCGGGCTTACCGATTATGCTTCATTGAAGTATATTAATGAAAGTGAAGTGCTTGCAAAATATGATAATCCGGAAAAAGCATATGTTGAAGTTATTATGCCTGAAAAGCTTAATCTAAATCTTAAATATATTAAGGAAAAAAGCTTTGTTACGGATTTGAGGATTATCTTTAAAACTTTGGCAAAGATATTTTGATTGAAAAGAATCTTATAATGCCTTTTCAAGTATTTTCAGCTCTTCAACCTTATCAAGGTATCCCATTTTGCTGTATGAGGTTATCAGATTTGCCAGAAGTCTTTTGATGATAGTAATATTGTCAGTTGGTTTATAGAATGATTTTTGAGGCCTTAGTTTGATCTGTTTTATATAAACTTCAATTTCCTTGTGAGTGAAGACAGCACCTTTATTAAATGGATTGATATAAAACAAAATATCATTTTCGTTGTCCAGACTTATCTTTTCATCAGCTATTTCGTTAACGTATGCAAGAATAAAATGATGGGGCAGGTCAACACCATAAACCGGAATGTTGAGGCTTTGCGCAATTATCATATATAGCATTCCAAGTGACAGATGATTGCCCTTTTTTGTACTCAAAAGGTTATTAAGGTAAAGGTTTTGAGGGGTGTCAATATTTGTTTTATTGCCTTGAAATCTGTAGATATCGAAAATAATATGATTTATAACTTTTATTTTTTCGAGTGCAGTTAAGTTGGTATTAAGTTCAAGCCAGATATCTTTTTTTATCTTTTCAATATTCTCTCTTATCTCTTTCTCATTAATATCTGGATATAAGTATTTTGTTATCAGAAGATATCCCTTAAGAAGATTGTAATGAGATTTACTTTTCCAGCTTTTGAGTTCTTTGGTAAGGTAGTCAATCTGAATATTATGAATTAAATTTTCTATTCTTTTCTGAATAATGTTGTCGAATGAATTATCCCAGGCATCTTCAAGATATGGTACTGCATCAATACCATAGTACAAAAATTTGTCTCTTATCCTATCAAAAACCTGATTACTTGGTTCGTCAAGTAAATTGATTAGGGCGTTAAGTTCATTATTATTCTGTTCTGTTTGCATTTTATTAAATAGAAATTTTATTAAAAGAATTTTAAAATTAAGTGTAAAGTAATAAAATTATATTGAATTGACCAAATATCATTTTAAAGAAGAATTTATTTGAAGTTGTATCCCGGCAGGGTAAATTTGAAGTTGCTTCCATCATTAATTTTACTTTCCACCCAAATATTACCTCCGTTTTTTTCGACAAACTCTTTACACAAAAGTAATCCCAGGCCCGAGCCCTGCTCGTTTGATGTTCCATAGCTTTTAAATTGTTCATCAATTTTAAACAGCTTTTTTTGATTCTCTTTACTTATACCAACACCATTATCAGCAACGCAAACTTCAATATAATTACCTGTTTTGGATGCTGTAATTTCAATTTTCCCACCCGGCCTGGTAAATTTAATTGCATTTGAAAGCAGATTCCTAATAACCGTTCTGGCCATATTTTCATCGACAAAAGCAATTGTATTAGAAGGAACTTTCATTGTGATAGTAATATCCTTATTCTCAGCACTACTTTTAAGAACAGAAACATTACTGGTAATAATTTCATTTAGTTTAATAGCATTGGGTTTATATTCGATACTTTGTGTTTGTGTGCGCGACCATTCCAAAAGATTTTGTAATAGTTTGTAAGTATTTTCAGTGGCATCTCTAATATTTCTGATAAATGTTTTTCGTTGGTTTTCATCAAAGTTATCGTATGCTTCAGACAGCAGGTTAGAAAAGCCCATAATTGCATTAAATGGATTTTTAAGATCGTGGGCAACTATTGAAAAGAATTTGTCTTTTGTTGCATTTAGCTGGCGAAGTTTTTCCTCTGATTGCTCTAATACCAATACTGATTCTTTATATCTTGTAATATCCACTGCAACTACAAGAGCAGCTTTTTCCCCGTTATAATCAATAACAGTTCCCAATGCTTCTACCCATCTTATTTTATTATTCTTACTGATAACCCGGAATTCATTTTTTTCAGGTATTGCCTTTCCGCTTAACAATCTTTTAAGCAAAACATTTGCTTTTTTGTAATCATCAGGATAAGTTATCGTTTTTAGCCAGTTTTTACCTTTTTTAGTCATTTCACTAAATGAGTACATTGTCAGGTTTTCAAGATTTTTATTGGCATAAAGTAATTTGTCATCCTGCATTATGAACATTGCCTGTAAAGAGTTTTCAACAAGAATCTGGTATTTCAGTTCCGATTCTGTTATGGCGTATTCAGCTTCTTTCGATTTTGTGATATCTTCAATGTTCAGAATAATATTAGAAACATTCCCCAACCTGTTTAAAACAGGAGTTATGTAGTATTTGAGGTAAACAGTCTTACCCCATTTAGAAGTATGTTTTATTTCATTGTAAATAGGCTTTTTTAGTTCGATACCTTTTTTTAAATCATTGGTGATTCCAGAGTTTTGTAGGGGCGGATGTTTGAAGCAGTTTGTTTTTTTCATCTCCTCCTCATCGGGAGAGCCGAATAGTTCAAGAATTTTTTTATTGACTTCAAGAATTTTACCCGATTTGTTTAAGAGTAATATTCCTGTTGGAGAATTTTCTACAAGACCCTTATATTTTCTTTCACTTTTACTTAGCTCTTCAAAAGTATTTGAGAAGTTTTCCTGCTCTATAGTAAGTTTCTCATTCGACTCCAAAAGCCTTCTATTTATTTTGGCCTTTGCCTTCAGGTCGTAGAATACTAAAACTCCAAAAATGAGAATAAGAAACAGGATTATTATTAGATAAATTCGTTGGTCTTGTTTCGATTTCTTTTTAGTTAATTCTGCCTGGGTTCTGATGCTGTCATCCAATTCAATCTTTGTAATTTCATTTTTAATTTGAACATCCATAAGTGCTTTGTGGAAGTTTTCATTATAAACCGAATCTTTTTGGCTTGTGTAATTTTTTAGATACATGAATGCTTTTGGGTAGTTTTTTTCCTTTTCATAAATTTTATATAGCAGCATATAGTTTTTTAGAATAATCAATGAGAGCTTAAGAGAGTCAGCAATGTTTAGGCTTTGATAAACATAACTTAAAGCTTTTGGAAAATTATTAAGCGTGAAATATGATTCTCCTAAAGTGAGATATGATTCAGCAATACCTCTTTTATTTCCATAATCTTCCTCCATCCGTAGAGATTGTTGCAGAAAATCAAGAGCTTTTGTATGTTCTCCAATTTCAAAATAACTCTCCCCAAGATTATTGGTCACCTGTGCTATTCCCAACTTGTCATCAGAATCCTGATAAATCTTAAGTGTCTTGGAATAGTATTCAATTGCAACATCGTTTTGACCCCATTCACTATATATTATGCCGATATTATTGTATGAGCCGGCTATGCCTGACGTGTTGCCCAGCTTTTTATCGATCTGAAGTGATTTTTGATAATACTCAAGTGCTTTTTCTTTGTTACCCCAGTCGGAATATACAATTCCGATATTGTTATATAATTGAGCAATTCCAGTCTGGCTGTTAGCTTTTATAAAGCCATCCAGAGATTCCATATAGTATTTCAAGGATTTCTCATAATCTCCAAGGTCATTGTAAACAATACCAATGTCATTATTTATCGTAGCAATCAGGAATTTATCATCTAATGTTGTTGCAATGTTAAGAGCTTTTTGATAGTTTATCAAAGCTGGTCCGTAATTACTTTTGCCATAAAAAGTGTCGCCAATATATGTATAGAGTAAAGCCATTCTTTCTTCGCTTAACAATTGTTCCTTACTTGTTAGTAATGAAGAGAATATGCTTCTGGCGCTGTCATATTCGTTTTTATATAGATAGCACAATCCTATAGAGACTAATATCTTTGACTTTAGTGTATCTTTACTAATACTGTTGCGTGCTTTTAGTGCATATTCATAAGCATCAGTTGCATTGTCATATTTTAACAGATTATAATAAGCATTACCCAGATTATATAAAGCTAGTGATTTTTCAGGTTTATCTTCAAGAAGATTTGCAAGCTCAATGGCTTTGGTTGCATATTTTTTTGCCATTTCAGGATCTGCATCCAGATATCTTTGTGAAAGCTGATTAAAAATAGTAAGCTTCTCAACAGTTGTTGCCTTAAACAGTTTGCTTTCAAGCTTATCGATATTTTGTATGTTTTCATCGGCAATAGTGTCACAATGCCCAACCTGCGCATAAAATATGAGAGATAAAAGGAGAATAGTAAGCCTGCTCAAGGTTTTATTTATTGATTTTAGATATATTGATAAAACTATTTGCAAAACACGATAATATTTAATTAATTACCAAAATTTTTATGTTGTTAGCCGCTCCAGAACGGTTTCAATTAGTTTTTTAACAGCAACCCTGTAGTCATTATTATATTCGCGACGATACCTGTTAGCAATAGCAACGCAAATAGTCAGTGTATTGTGTCCCAGCATTTTTCCAAGTCCATACAGTGCTGATGTCTCCATTTCAAAATTTAAAATTTGTTTATCTTCATATTTGAAACTATGAAGAGAGTTAATAATATTGGGATATGCTAGTTCAAGGCGTACAACTCTCCCCTGTGGCCCGTAAAACCCTGGTGAAGTGGCAGTAATACCCTTTAAAAATCCTTCTTCAAGTTTTTCGATAAGTTTCTCCGACCCTTTTATTATATATGGCTTTGACAGATCTTTAGGCCAGTTTGAAAACTTGTAAAAAGCTTCTGTCAGCTCTTTTTCAATAACCTCTTCCTTTTTTTCGTAATAGAGTACCACACTGTCAAGTCCAAGGCCATACTCAGAAACTATAAAAGAATTTAATGGTACATCAGGCTGAAGAGCTCCCGAAGTACCAAGCCGGATAATATTAAGAGTAGTATGCTCATCTTTTTTTACCCTTTTATCCAAATCTACATTTACAAGGGCATCAAGCTCATTAAGTACTATATCAATATTATCAGTTCCCATTCCAGTGGAGAGCACTGTTAATCTTTTATTATTTAAAGTTCCAGTGTGAGTGCATATTTCTCTATTGCAACTTTTAAATTCTACCTTATCAAAATGGTTGGAAACGATTTCTACCCTTTGGGGGTCACCGACCAGAATAATTGTACTAGCGAGTTGTTCGGGCCTCAATTTTAAATGATATATACTCCCGTCAGGATTTAATATAAGTTCCGACTCAGGTATTTTTTTATAATTGGTCATCAGGATTATTTCTACTTTTGTTAGAAATTACAAATATATGTAATTGATATTAACGAGTGTATTGCGAAATATGTTTTATGTTAACAATTAATTGTTAATGAAGAGTAAGGCTACAAGCCTGTTATTCAATAAAAAAAAGAGATGAAAGCTGAAATAATTTCAATAGGTGATGAGTTGCTGATTGGTCAGGTGGTAAATACAAATGCGTCCTGGATAGGCGAGCAACTGACAATGGCAGGAATAAGTGTGTACCAGGCGGTTTCGGTGGCCGATAATCACGACCATATTTTTGAAGCCCTTGAAACGGCAGGTAAGCATGCAGACCTGGTTTTGATAACCGGCGGGCTTGGCCCGACAAAAGATGATATCACAAAGCAGACTCTTTGTGAGTTTTTTGGGTCGGAATTGATATTTAATGAGCAGGTATTTGAAGATGTGAAGGAGATTTTCAGGGTTAGGGGGCGGCAGGTTTCAGAGCTAAATCGCAAACAGGCTGAAGTACCTGATAACTGTACCGTAATTCGTAATGAACATGGTACTGCATCAGGAATGTGGTTTGAGAAAGATGGGGTAATATTTGTATCAATGCCCGGTGTTCCATTTGAAATGAAACCTATGGTTTCCAATTATATCATTCCCAATCTGATAGAAAGGTTTAATCTGCCTGCAATATTTCATAAAACCGTTCTGACCCAGGGAGTCCCGGAATCGGAAATGGCTGCAATGATAGAGAATTGGGAAAACAGTCTGTCCCCAAATGTAAAGTTGGCCTACCTGCCTCAACCCGGAATTGTGCGGCTTCGGCTAACAGCATCTGGAAAGGAGAGGGCTGATAAGGTAAGTATTGTGGAAAATGAGATAACAAGATTAACAGAGATAATAGGTGAATATATTTTTGGGTTTGATAAGGATACTCTTGAGGAGATTGTCGGTAATTTGCTTCGCAAAAAAGGCAAAACCATTTCCACTGCAGAAAGTTGTACCGGCGGCTACATTGCTCACCTTATTACAAGTATTTCGGGTAGTTCCGATTATTACAAAGGCTCGGTTGTGGCTTATGCCAACGAGATAAAGAATAAAATTCTAAATGTAAATAATAATGACCTTGAGAAACTTGGCGCTGTGAGTGAGACTGTTATAATTCAGATGGCAACAGAGGCCAGAGAGATGTTCGGGACAGACTTTTCAATAGCTACTTCCGGAGTTGCCGGACCAACAGGAGGCACCGACGAAAAGCCGGTAGGCACAACCTGGATTGCAGTTGCAACCCCTGAAAAAGTAGTTGCCAGGCAGTTTCATTTTGGCGAACACCGTGGCCGCAACATTCGAAGAACAGCACTAATGGCCCTGGATATGCTTAGGAAAGAGGTGG
>JAOZLR010000141.1:4525-6946 GCA_029934735.1 Bacteroidales bacterium | reverse complement strand
GTAATACGAATATTCTCAAATGCAAGATTTTTTACAATAATGTAGTAAAAAATACGCATATATATAACCGTGAAAAGCCAGAATCCCACAATTCCGTAAGAGAGCTTTTTTAATAATTCAATATTTTTAATATTAAAGGTCTGCCCGTTCTTAACATTTCGGATAAAAGTCTGGAATATCCAGGTCAGATAAGTTGCAGCCAAAGCTACCAGCAATATCACAATACCAATCCTCTTTGTTATAAATGAAGGAGTATTGAAGAAATGAATACTTGTAGTAGCATCAACCAACTCAACTTTGATATCCTGATTGTTCAGGTACAGATTACCAACCTCAAGGAAATCAACCTTAACAGGCAGCCGTGTGTGCAACTGCATATCATTACCAAAAAAATTGGTGTATAAGAGGATGTTAAATACTACAGCCAGCAGTGAAATAAGTGCCAGCATTCCAAGAGAGAAATTTGTCAGCCAGTAAATTACTCTGATGCTCAAAGGTGCTTTTTGTGTTTCCATAATGTTGTTTTTTAAAATTAATTCTGCGCAAAGATACAAACAATTAATTAATAAACAACATTTTTTTATTGTTTTTCGATAATTTTTTACTTTTTATCAGTAATTTGATCGTCGTTTTAAAAAGCTCAATAAACCTTAACACTTAATGAATTTTAAGTTGAATTTTACAATTTCTTGACCATCAACTCCTTAAACTTCTTCTCATTCCACAAATCAATCATCTCCTTAAACTTTTTATAAGAAGATACCGATATTGTATTTTCTGTGATTTTAATTGAGCGTTTAATATTTATTATATTTCCGGATTGTGTTATTTCGATCATCATCTCCCCAAAAGAGTCTTTCTTATCAATCATATTAAGGGGATTTAAAAGAACTACGCTATCAGGCAAAGTAACTGCCAGCTCGTAGCTTTCATCTATTGCAAAAGGCACTTCTAAAGTCGTTTCCCTTTCGGATGTAAGATAGTGAAGCCCCCAGGAATCAATACCTTTATTGCAAGCAGGCAGTTTAATAATATAATATCCGGCATTACCTTTCAGCGGTTTATCATTCTCAAGTTTAAAGGTAGCTGTCATTCTGGTCTGTGCCATATTTTTCAGTTCAAAAGAAGATACTGATCCTGAAATCAGTCTTTTAGCATAGGCCGAATCTTTCATCAGTTCAAAATAGGGATTTAGCCTGTTAGTAAGGACCAGCTCCGCATTACCTGTCATTTTAAGAGAATCATCAAAACTAACGGAACCGGAAAGTGCCAAAACGTCCTCTTGGTTCGCAATTTTTTCAATAGCCAGTAGTTTATCAGAAACGAGTGAAATAACTGTATAACCGGCAGATTGATAAATCAGGTTTTGTGATGATGTACTTGATGATGAAATGTAGAACTGCTCCGTCTCCCTTGGGTTAACCTGTACAAGATATTGATTAATAAGAGGTAAACATCCAACATTCTCATCATAGAAAAGTGCAGGGAATGTTATAACCGGATTGGCGTTTATACCAACTTTGCGCAACAAAGCACTCAGCAAAATACTCTTCTCAAACTGTGTACCTCCATTACTATTCCAGACGTCAACTGCATTTCGTATTTTCCAACCGGAATATTGCTGATTCAGGGGAAAATAGTTTACATCGTTCACCACCATCTTTTGAATTTCCAAAACTTTCGTCACATCATCCTTTGCATTATCACTAATTCTGGCAACAGCCTCATCCATTGATTTATCGGTTATATATTGAAAAGCCTCCTGGTCTGTCAGATATTTGTACATCTCATCCATATTTACAATGCTGAACACTAACCGTGGCTCATCGCCTGAATGCTTTTGCCTGAATGCTTCGTGCGAACGCTCACCTATACCGGTAAATGTAAAAGCATAAACTTTTTTTCCCTCCTTCTCTGATATTTGCGGGCTTGTTCTGATGTTAAAGACTTTGTATTTCAACTCCTTATCCACAGGAATTTTAACAATTATAACCTCCTCGTCTACAGGTGATGATTCTTTAATAATCTCATCACCCATAAGTGCAGGATAATATCCGGCATCACTGTGCAAAGTATAATCAAGCTCAATTGTTGCGTTTACCTCAAGGCCTGTATGTGTTACTACCATCTCACGCAATTGGTTATAATATGGAGCATTTGCAGCAGCACGCGGCAGAACTTCATTAAAAGCATTTTCAGGGGTTTCGATGATCTTTCCGCCTTCCTGAGTTGTACGACTTGTGCTTATTTTTATCTGCTGATAATTGGGGTTAAAAACAATAAATGTCTCCCCATAAAGCCGGTTAAAAGAAAAGTGTGTGAGCAGTTTGAGCTTTTTATAATAATGATAATCAAGGCTGCCGTCATCATTCATGGTATATTCTTTAACTATCTTTTCAAATACGGCATCCGACTTCGGAC
>JAOZLR010000141.1:0-4425 GCA_029934735.1 Bacteroidales bacterium | reverse complement strand
TCCATTATTTTCTTTTGCATCAAAACCGCTTCACGGAATGAGCCCCAGTCTTCGGGATCATATATTCGTTTCTTGAATTTCAATATTTCAGAAACTTTAACCGTGTTGCCTTCAATCTGATATCCGCCTTTGAAAGATGCTCCATCGCCACTCGTCATTTGTGTGTCTGGAATAAATTTCACCTTTACCTCTGATGGCAACTCCACTGTCTCATTTAGCTTAACAAGTCTTGAACAGCGATCACGAAACTGATATTTTCTCTCTTTAAGACTTGTGCTGATATAAAGATGAGGCATTGCCCTTTTGAATACTCCTGACACCGAAAACGGAACAAAAATAATTTCATCATCTGTTATAGTAGCATAATCGGGAATATGGTATTTTACTGTAATATGCAACGGACCCGCAAGATAATCCATAGGATTACCATAATCCATACTTACAATCTCAGCTCTCGGATACACCGACATCAACTCTTTTTCAAGTGCGCTGCCCCAGTTTGAACGATAGCTACTTGTAAACATTCTTCTTATTGAAGCATCCTCCTGCCCTTCTGCATCAATAGTAAATTCGCCTTCAAGAGAACCGTCTTTATTAAGTTTTGATTTCCCTGTCAGGTAAAAGTAGTGATTTTCAGGAGGAGAGATGGGCGTTATCATCAGGTCGGCTCCTTCGGGAACACCCATCAGATAATTTTGTTGTTGTTCCAGGCTCGACCAAAGCTCTCTTACGAAAGGAACCCAGGTTGGATCCAAAATTTCATATTTCCCATTTCGGTGCTTCACAATAGTAATGCTGTGATTAAATTGGTCGGCAGGAATACGATCAATGCGAGAGCCTGCCATTGTCATTGCAGCATATGACTCAAACCCCGCAGCCCTTAACATTGTTATCAGAAGCCCGGCTTTGTCTTTACACACTCCGCAACGGTCAGTAAAGTTCATTTCGCCAGTATGCAATGTATATCCTTCACCTTTCCCCATTGAGATGCCTGAATACCGAATATTGTCAGCTACCCAGTGTGTAAGAAGTGCAATGGAGTCCTGCTCGCTTTTTGCATCTTTCAGAATATCATTAACTTTAGCATCAATATCAGGAGTAGATTCAAAACTACCGAAATCCTCATTTACTTTATAAAACCATAACGACTTAGCTTCCCAGTCAGGACTTGTGGATAACAAAAGTTTGGGGAACTCATCTGAAGATGAAACCATATTCGGTTCACGGTCGGGTTGTGTGAAATCTTCTTTTGTAAAGGTGTAAACCCATTTTTCACCATTCAGTTCTGCCGATGATCTCACATCCCCGTTATAGACCTTATATTGCAATAGCTTACCTAAAGGAATCTCAACACGATAAACCTTTTCCATAACAGGTTCGCTGCTCCAGAAATGTACAATATCGTAGAAATGTCCTTTCATTGGAGGTATATATTTATCATCATCTCCGTCTCCATCAGCAAGAAGTGCATAGGTAAATCCTTTTCTGAAAAGAAAAACCTCAACTGCATCCCCGGGATCAAGTCTGCCCACTTCAATCATTTTTTCGCGTGCGCCCCAATAGATAGCACGTGCAGGTGCCGGATAATCAAAGACATTAGCGGTGTCGAGCTGCACTATTTCACCTGATTTACGATATATTGTCACACCCCTGATCTCAACATAAGCCGACAACGGGTCATAACCGAATTTAATAACGGCATTTGATTTAGCTCCCTTTTTATCAAGAATCTTAAAAAGTTGATGAATGTTCACATAACTAAGTCCGGATTCCTGCATGTCAACATTTGTACTATCAAAAATTGTTAGTTTATGTTTACCGGGATAATCCTCAGACCCACCGGAATTTTTAATAAGTTCACTTATTTGAGGATTCGCAAAAAGCAAATAACCCGAAAAGAGGAACAGAATAGAAAAGAAAATTTTTTTTGTCATTTTTAGGAGTTTTTATGTTCGATAAATGAAGTCGTAAAACTACAACAAATATTTTATTAAAAAGATATTAACAATAGGATTTTGAGGGTAATTATAAACATATATTTGTTGCGGCTAAGAAATGAATGTGTTAAACATAAAATTATATTATGAAAAAAAGAATTTACCTTGTTAATTTAGTGCTAATTGCATCAGTAATGATGCTGATAAATAGTTGTGTTTCAACAAAATTACCGGACAGTTATTCTGTGAATCCGGAAGTCCTTGAGGCAAAAGGTGGCAAAGTAGCTTTTACTGTAAACGGAACAATTCCCGAAAAATCATTCCACAAAAAAGCTGTTGTTGAGTTTCATCCATACATTCAGTATGATGGCAAAATGCAGGATTTGAAAAAATTTGTCCTCAGAGGAGAGAAAACCGAAGGTGAAGGTACTGTCATTAATTCAAAAACAGGCGGTTCATTTACATATAATGAAGAGTTTGATTATAATGATGATATGAGAGCTTCCGAACTATGGGTTAAAGCTTCAATCACAAAAGGTAAAAAAGTTATTGAAACTGATCCAGTTAAACTGGCTGACGGGATAATCACAACTTACAAAAAAATCATTCACGATGAGGATCTGAGTTATGCTCCTTCAGGATATGAAAAGGTGACAATAGTTCCTAAAAAAGCTACCGTTTTCTTTAAAGTAAATATGGCTAACCTGAACTTCAATTGCAAACTTAATAAATCAGAAAACGCAAAAGCTGATATTGATAGTCTGGACACATTCCTGAATAAGGGTTGGGCTATCAAAGACATTAACATCAGTGCCTGGGCATCACCAGAAGGTGAGATTGACTTCAACGACGACCTGTCCGACAGAAGAGCAGAGACAGCACAAAAGTATATTGAAAAGAAAATAAATAGCACAGACAAAAACAGAGCTGATGTTCAAGGAGTTACACCGGAAGAAGTTGACAAAGATGTTGCATATAATTCAAAAGGTAACGGTGAAGACTGGGATGGCTTTATGAATGGTGTAAGGTCTTCAAACATCAAGGATAAATCGATGATATTGAATGTTGTAAATTCCCAAACAGATGCTTCAAAACGTGAGCAGGAGATTAGGAATATGACTCAGATTTACAGCGAAATTGAAGATGAGATTCTCCCTCCACTTCGTCGTGCAGAGATAATCGTTCATTTTTATGAGCCGAAACGTCCTGATGAGGAGATTGCAAGACTTGCTGTTACAAGCCCGGATTCTCTAACATATCCTGAATTGTTGCACGCTGCTACTCTTACGACCGACCATCAGGCTAAATTTAACATCTATAAAGAGGCCTTTACTCACAGACACAGAGACTGGAAAACATATAACAATGCTGCTGCCGAAGCAATTAACCTTGGTAATATTGATGAAGCCGAGAACATCCTCGTACAGGCTCAGAAACTTTCATCAAATAATGGAATGATTGAAAATAATCTGGGTGTTGTTGCTTGCCACAGAGATGACTGGGCTAAAGCTGAAAAGTATTTTACAGATGCCAAGATGCACGGTGAGAATGAGAATTATAACCTTGGTATTGTGATGATCCAGAAGGGTGAGTATCAGAAAGCACTGACATATTTCAATGGTATTAGTTGCAGACATAATGTAGCACTGGCGCAAGTTTTGGCAGGAAATATGAACGAGGCTTTGAAAAATCTTAAATGCTCACCCGAGAATCCTAAAACATATTATATGCTTGCCGTTTACGGAGCAAGGACAGGAAACGACAAAATGGTCTATGAATATCTCGGCAAAGCACTCCAGATGCACCCAAAATGCAAAAGTAAGGCAGCCGAAGACAGAGAGTTTATAAAATATTTTGACAATCCTGAATTTCAAAAGATTGTTCAGTAGAGGTTAATGTCACAACATTAAAATCCCGGCTTTTTAAGTCGGGATTTTTTATTTTCAGGTTGTTCTGGATTTTAACATAGGCTTGATCGGCTGTCCAGACTTCGCTAAAGCTTCTTCAGTCAAAGCATTCCGGAACTTTTCTTGACACACCCCTTTCCACCTCAATGCCATCACACTCCCCTCTCGGCCATCGCTCATACCAGCCCACAGAGGGGAAATAGTGCGTGCAAACCTTTTGGCGTCAAGGCAGGCCTGTGCGCTGGTGACCCGAAAGATTGCATTTTGCATTGGACTGCCGTTTCATAGCAAACAGATTCCTCCTTCCATCCCACGTACCAGCCCCGGGAGTCGGAATGACAACCTAATTAAATTGCATTATCAAAAAAACTTGTAATTTAGCAAACACATAAACACAACTGATTAAAATAATTAAATTATCTATGTCAGTTGGAGCAATCGGAATACTATTTATGATTCAGCACTATCCCGGTTTTTCAATTATGTTGCATAATGTCATTTTTATCTTTGGTTATTGGCATTACAATAAAATTGATTTTAAAATTTAAAAACAGAGAAAAAGAGAATCTCTTCGATTTGGA
>JAOZLR010000140.1:1542-6989 GCA_029934735.1 Bacteroidales bacterium | reverse complement strand
TAATTAATAAACCAATTCAATTAGCTTTTCTGCATTCTTGCTATTTGAAAAATTGAGGTTAAGGATATTGTTACGAAGGTCGATTTGATTTTTGTCAAATTCAACTTTAAACAATTCAGGTAGTTTTTTTCTAAGTTCTTCAGGCGTATTTCCGATTTCGCATAACTCTTCCAATCCTGTTCCGTTGAGCATCTTATCGTTCACAAGACAATACCGTCCATTGTACAGAGTGTTAAGAAGTTTCAATTTAAGACCTGTTGCCTGGAATGTAACAAGAATGTTAACTTGTGCATTTTTAATCAGGTCAAACATTTTCTTATCATCCGGATTTGCAATTATTTCTACATTTGGATATTCCGAAGCAAGCTTCCTTATGTATTCAGGAGGGTTCATCCCAGCAACTTTCAGCTTTATGTCTGTCGTTGCAAAAACTTCGTTGATAAGCCATTGAACGGCGTGTGCATTTTCCGGGACTTCGATATTTCCATTGTAAAGAGCATAATCACCGGAACCAATCATGGATTCAATTTTATCATTGGCGTGAAAACTTGGAAGATAATTGACCTTTTTATCCGGAAAATGTTCTTTAAGATAATCTGTATCCTCCCTCGACACTACCAGCATTAAATCGGAATGCTTTAGAATTTTTTGGTACAAACGAAGCTTCAGGCTTTCGACAAAAAAGTAGAGCTTTTTAACAACTTTCTTATCCACCTTAAACAGATTATAATAATAACGATGCTCAATATTACTTTCACGGTATATTTTTAATCGATCTTTTATTCTTCTGTCGTCAATATGATAACAGCTGTGCAATCCTTCAAACAAGATCGGAGCATCATCTTTCAACAGATTCTGCATTAGCTCTTCCGAGCGGCGCGATGTGACAATATATGGCTTTATAGAAATAGCCGAGCCAAGTCCAACCAATCTCGGGTAATAATAAACCTTCTCGCAATATTTGTTCAGCTCTTCGGTTCTGTCACGTCCTGGATATTCATAACAGTGCAAAGTGATTTTAACTCCTTTAGCATAAAGAGCTTTCAGCTTATAGAAAACATCAATAACACCTCCGTAGTTAGCAGGATACGGAATGTCGAACGAGACTATATGTAGATGTTTGTCAGACATATTTTTTATAAACGTCAATCAATATTTTTTCTTCATTTTCCCAGTTTAGCTCCCGGGCTGCAAACCTAAGATTTTCTTTCCAAACAATAATCTGTTTTTTATCAGAAAGCATTTCATCTATTTTTTTTGCTATATGTTTAGGATTATGGTTTTCGATAGTGTCACCAATTTCATATTTTTCAATTATCTTTTTTATTTCCGTCAGGGGAGATGCCAGGATAGGAATTCCAGCGTGAATATAATCAAACAGCTTGTTTGGCAGGCTGAAACGGTAATTGATGTTTGTGTCTTTGTCGAGTGTCAGGCCAAGATCGGAGTTTGTTGTGTATTGATATAGCTCTTCAAAAGACAATCTGGGCTTAAACATTATTTTATCCTTTATCTCAGGAGCAGAAGCCATTTTTTTTAGATTTTCAATAACATCGCCGCCACCAATGATAAGCAGAAGAACATCATCAATATACTTCATTGCCTCTACAAGTTCCTCCGAGCCCCGCTGAATATTAATTCCTGAGCCTTGCAGGATTATTATTTTTTTATCTGACGGCAGCCCGAGTTCTTCTCTTGATTTAAGCTTTGTAATGTTGAGTTTTGGTGGAATGTTTCTAACAACTTTCACCTCCACACCATATTTCTCATTATAAGCTGAAGCAATTGACCCGCTGACAGTAAACACATCCTTTAGTTTTGGGAATATCTGCTTTTCAATAGATTGCCATACATTTTTAACAAACTTCCGGTTAATCACTTCCGGTGTCTCAGTGAAATATTCGTGAGTATCATAAACTACCGGAATACGTTTTAATTTATGAATAAGATAATTGGGCCACAAAGTATCCAGGTCGTTTGAGATAAGCAAATCTGCTTTATGAAAAAGAAGGTACAGAAAAAGCCTGATGTTGTATTCTGCATAAAAAAGAGGGCCTTTCTCAAAAAGCAGTTTCATCCTGTGCATTTTATAATTTCTTTTATCAAGTGGCATACTGTCTCTTTTTCTTCTTCCCACAAGAGTAACCTCAAAACCCAGTTTTTGCAAGGTGTTACAGGTTTTGTTCACTCTTTGGTCTGTTGCCAGATCATTTATTACCGATACGATTGCCTTTTTCAAACTCTTTCTTCAAATAAAACTGCGAAAATAGTAAAAGCTACCAATAAGCCTTTCACTATATCATATTCTTAAATCAATAAACGCTAATCTATCATATTCCTTTATCTTTGCGACTATGAAAATCATGGAAAACTATTCGCTCAAGTCCTTAAACACATTCGGACTAAAAGTAGATGCAAAATACTTTACTGTGGTTGCTTCTTTGGACGAAATAAAGCAGGCAGGTAAATTTGCAGATAAAAAAGCTGTTTCTCTTATGGTTTTGGGAGGCGGAAGCAATGTGTTGTTCAAAGGTGATTTTCCCGGATTGATCGTTAGAAATAATCTTAAAGGAATATCTGTGATTGACGAAACTGATGACTTTGTTTTTGTGAAGGTTATGGGAGGTGAAGTGTGGGATGACTTTGTAAGTTTTTGTGTTGGTAAGGGTTGGGGAGGTATCGAAAATCTTTCCCTGATTCCGGGAAATGTTGGAGCAGTACCTATCCAAAATATAGGTGCCTATGGTGTAGAGCTGAATGATACCTTTTTTGAACTTGAAGCCTGGTTCTGGGAAAAAAGTGAAATGAAGATATTCTCAAAAAATGAATGTGAGTTTGGATACAGAAGTAGTATATTTAAGAAGAAGTTGAAAGGAGAGGTGATTATTACATCTGTTACTTTCAGATTGGATAAGAAACCTATACTCAATACCGGTTATGGTGCAATTGAAAATGAGCTTGCGATGATAAAGGACAGGGAAATTACTATTCGTGATGTAAGAAATATTGTAATTGATATCAGACGATCAAAATTGCCCAATCATGAGGTGTTGGGTAACGCTGGGAGCTTTTTTAAAAACCCTGTAGTTTCGTCTGCTAAACTTTCAGAACTCAAAACAGAGTATCCTGAAATAGTTTCATATCAACAGGCAGATGGCAGTTATAAACTTGCTGCCGGCTGGCTGATTGACAAGTGTGGCTGGAAAGGTAAAAGGGCAGGGGATGCAGGAGTTCACACTGAGCAGGCTTTGGTACTTGTAAATTATGGAAATGCAACAGGAAATGAGATATTAAATCTTGCAAAAGAAATTCAACAGTCTGTTTTTGACAGATTTGGAGTAATTCTTGAAACGGAAGTGAATGTAGTTTGAGATGGAAGGTTGGGAGTGGTGAATTGGTTAGTTGACACCTTCAGTATTCATTAATTGTGGACTTCTGCTCCCCATTGATTCCATCAATATTAGCTTGCATCTGCATTGAGTTATTTGGATTGCTACTTCACGCCACCACCAGAGTTGACCTTAACTTTACTAAATGTTCCTCCTGTAATAATAATAGAATCATTGCCCAAAACATTATAAAGGTTAAAACTAAAAGTGCCTGAAACTATAGAGTCAGTGAGGTTTAGCTCCATTACTTCAACGGTTCCTCCGGCAATGGCATTTGCACCTGCTGTATAATAAACGTTATTACCAGGCGAAAAGATGGCACTGTTCTCTGAGGATATACCAAAATTGTAGGTGCCGGTTTGTGTACCTGCTAATGAAAAACTCAGTTGTTCACCCTTGACTTTTACACCTGAAATAGCAATTGCATCATTGTCAATTACAGCTATTGTTGAGGTTGCTTTCCATTCGCTACCATTAATGGTCGCTTCCATTCCTTCCTGGGTTGTTGGATTATTACCATCTCCGTTGTCATCATCATCGTCATCTTTATTACAGCTTGCTAAAGCTGCAATTAGCAGTGCAGCCATCATAAGACTACGAATCTTTAAAATATTTTTCATAAGAACTTAATTTAAATATTAACAGATTAAATGAATTCTGATTTTGCAACTGTAAAAGAACTAAAATAATAAGTAAACAGCAATACTGTATAGCTTTTTTTCTGTTTTGTTACTTCTTTGAAGATTTGGAGATATTATATTTTAAATTAGTAAAATATCCATTCATAAATGTGACAGATTGATCATTAGAATTGTATAGTTTGTAGTAAAACGTTCCGCTTATTAATGAGTCGGCTTCGCTAATTGAAAGGACATCTATATCACCGGTTGTTTTGTCGTTCATTGATGAAAAAACAGTACTGCCAAAGGCATATGTTGCATAATGATCAGATCCCTGACCTACAGGATAGGTTCCGACACTGTCATTGTATACAACCATTTTAAGAGTTTGCCCCTTTGACACTCCGCCAATAATCGTGATTTTTCCGTTAGAAATAGTTGCTTCCCTTGATGTTGTAGCCCATTGTGTACCATCAAGCTGAGCGTGAATTGATGCCGGAACAGGGCCACTGGGTCCCTCATATTCTTCACTATACGACGAACAACCCGTGATGAGCAAAAGCACCGTTACTATTGCTAAACAGGAAGTTATTAAACTGATTTGTTTTTTCATTTTAATTCATTTTAAAAGTTTCACAAAAGTATGTATTTTATCAATAATAATACCAAATGGTGATTATTCATCATATAAGATCATACTAATATAATCAACAACTTCATCAGAGGGTATAACTTCTCCCGAATGGCCAATTTTTAATATTTCGGCCTTTGGGTTTTCTGCCACAAGTTTTGAATACTCAATCAATGTCATTATTGGACCAAAACCACAAGCTGAAATATTCTTTTCTTTTATTTCTCTGTAAACGCCAACAGAATTCAGCTTTAGAATTTCGCTTGTAACAAAACTGTCGAGCCTTCTGCCTTCATCAGGATGGATATAATGTGAAAAATCGGATGAAGCTATTATGAAGATATTCTTCTTCAGTACTTTATTGATTTCAAAAATCCTGTTTGCAATCAGTATGGCATTATTAATACTCTGGTTTGAAATAGCAATGGGTAAAATGCTAAATTCATAATCAAGGAAATATTGAAGCATAGGAACCATAACCTCTCCAGAATGTTCATGTTGATGCGCAAGAGATGAAACCGAAAAACCAAGCTCTTCCTGAAAGGATTTGTCAACCGGCACAAGTCCAAGGGGTGTTTCCCAGGCCTCATTTTCGTCAATTGAAATTTCAGTGCCATATCCGGTATGGTCTGGATTAATAATAAAAAAAGTATCGAACTGCTGCTCTGATTTACCTATTATTTCAAAAAGGTGAACAGCCTGATATGCTGAAAACATATAACCTGCATGTGGGGATATTCCTCCGATTATTTTCTTTTCGGATAATGAATAATTAATGCTACTCTTTTCATGTTGAAGTATCTGACT
>JAOZLR010000140.1:0-1442 GCA_029934735.1 Bacteroidales bacterium | reverse complement strand
AACTCACAAATTTAATAAACTTATCTCTATTCTCAAAGAATTTGAATATTTTAGCCAAAGATTTTGCGATTATTTATTTTGGGTTCATAAGCCTGAATTTTTAGTCATTTGTTATTAATTATTTAAAACTTAAAAATATGTTTACTTCAAAGGTTTATACAGCAAGGCGAAATCGCCTGAGGAACAAGATGCAGAGCGGTTTGGTTTTAATTTTGGGAAATACAGAAGCCTCCTATAATTACCCGGCTAATACATATCATTTTAGGCAAGATAGTGATTTTCTTTACTTTTTTGGCCTTGATCATCCTGATTTTGCTGGTGTTTTGGATATTGACGAAAATAAGGATTACATATTCGGAAATGATGTTGATATTGATGATATTATCTGGATGGGGCCACAACCTACTGTTAAAGAGCAGGCTGCGAAAGTCGGTGTGAGCAACACGGAACCATTTGCAGGACTTGCAGAATTTCTTAAAAGTGCGATTGCTAAAGGCCGTAAGATTCATTTTCTGCCTCCATACAGAGGAGAGAACTATATTCAACTTGAAAAATTGCTTGGTACTCCTGTTGCTAAAATTAGGGAAAATGTTTCTGTTGAGCTTATCAAAGCGGTAGTCAGCCTGCGTGAAATAAAAGATGAGTTTGAAATTGCCGAAATAGAGAAAGCTGTTGCAATTGCTTATGAGATGCATACCACATCAATGAAAATGGCAAAGCCAGGTATTGTTGAACGTGAAATAGCCGGAACTATTGAAGGAATATCTCTTTCGATGGGAGGGCCTGTTTCGTTTCCGATTATATTAAGTGTTCATGGCGAAACTCTGCATAACCATTATCATGGTAATACACTTGAAGTAGGAAGAATGATGGTTACAGATGCTGGTGCCGAAACCACAATGCACTACGCCAGCGATATTACACGCACAGTTCCGGTAGGAGGTAAATTTAACCAACGGCAAAAGGAAATTTATGAAGTAGTGCTTGATGCAAATTTAAAGACAATTGAGGCTGCAAAACCAGGTATTCCCAATCTGGAGCTTCATATGCTGGCAGCCCGTACCATTGCTTCAGGACTTAAAGAGGTTGGTATTATGAAAGGTAATATTGACGATATTGTTAAGGAAGGAGCACATGCTATGTTTTTTCCACACGGACTTGGCCATATGATGGGCCTTGATGTTCATGATATGGAAGGATTTGGTGAGGACTATGTAGGATATAATGGTGAGTTCAAACGTAGTTCGCAATTTGGTACAGCATTTTTGCGTCTTGCCAAAAGACATAAGCCTGGATATGTATTTACAATCGAACCAGGCATCTATTTCATCCCCGCATTGATAGACATGTGGCGTAAAGAGGGAAAGTTTACTGACTTTATTAACTATGATAAGGTTGAGACATATAAAGATTTCGGTGGAATCAGAATCGAAGATGATATT
>JAOZLR010000139.1:4935-7002 GCA_029934735.1 Bacteroidales bacterium | reverse complement strand
GGAAACGAAATAATAAAAAAATGTTTCCTGCGTTTTCATTTATTGTACTTTTGCAGACAGAAATTTAATATTATTTTTTATGATTGAAAGTGATGAAAAGTATTATCAGATAGTTCAGGGAGCTCATAGATTGTTTATGAGTAAGGGTATTCGTAATGTTTCGATGGATGATATAGCCAGATCGCTTGGAGTATCAAAGAAAACAATTTATCAGTACGTGGAAAACAAAACCGATCTCCTGAAACAGATTCTTGATTTTAGTATGTCGAATATAAAAACAAAAATTAAAGAAATTGAGACTCTTGAGTTGAATGCCATTGATGTTTTACTTGAGATGAGCAAGGTAGTTGGAGAGAAGCTCATGAAATTTAACCCAATAGTTTCTTTTGAGTTAGAGAAATATTTTCCTTCAATTTTTGAGGAGCACAAAATGGTTAAAAAGCAGATAATGCGGGATTTTATTGTACGAAATATTGATAAGGGAATAATGGAGGGATATTACCGCAGTGATCTGAACAGCGATGTTGTAGCACACCTTTATTTTGAAAAAATAGAGGATTTGTATAACCCGGATATTTTGGAGCAGGAGAACTTTTCGTTTGAAGAGCTTTTTCGTGTGATGTTTGAAAATCATATTCGTGGTATCTCCAATAAAAAGGGGATTAAATATTTTGAGGCACAAAAGGAGAATTTGACTTTTAAAGTTTAAAATTATGAAAAAGAAATATTTTCTGCCGATACTATCGTTACTCACCGTATGTTTTGCGCCACTGGGCCTAAATTCTCAGGAGGTTAGAAGCTTTTCCCTGAAAAATGCCCAGCAATATGCAGTTGAGTATAATTATGACGTTATAAATAGCAGGACAGATGTTAAAATAGCCGAAAGGAGTGTTAAAGAGAACACCGCCTTAGGACTACCCCAGATTAACGGAACTATAAACTATAATAATAATCTGAAATTACGTACTACATTAATGCCAGGTGATTTTTTTGGCCAGCCGGGTGAAGATATTCCTGTTGAGTTTGGAACTCAACATACAGGTGACATTGGTGCCACTGTCTCTCAATTAATTTTCAGTGGTAAATACATAGTTGGGCTGATGTTTGCAAGGGCATTTGTTGACATGAGAGCCGACGGAGTTGTTAAGAGCGAAATTGAAATAAAAAATATCATTGCAAAGTCCTATTATCCGGTAATTATTTTGCAGGAGAATAAAAAAGTTTTTGACAGTACACTTGCTACATTACAAAATATGCTGGTCGAAACAGAGGCATATTATAAAAGTGGTTTCCTTGAAGATACTGATGTGGATCAGATTGATCTGATGATTTCGGATATTGAGGCAACCATTACAAATATCGATAATCAATTGAGTATTGCGAAAAATATGTTAAAGTATCAAATGGGAGTTGAGGCTACTGTGGAAATTGAAGTGACGGATAAATTGGCCGAAATACTTGCGATTGTTAACAGGCAATACCTTTTAGAATCTCCTTTTGATATACAAAAAAATATTGATTATAAATTGTTGAAAGACCAGGAAAAACTTTCGGGGCTTAAGATGAGATTGCAAAAAACAGAATATATGCCAACACTCAGTGCGGTTTATTCATATCAGCAAAGCGCAATGCGGGACGACTTTAACTTTTTTGTCTCAGGGAGGGATTGGTATGAATCTCAAATGTTGGGAATTTCACTACAGGTACCTATTTTTAGTAGTGGCAATAGAAGTAATAAGGTTCAGAAGGCAAAACTGGAAATAGAAAAACTGATGGTTAAGGATTCTCAACTGAAACAGGGGTTGGCAATTAAGGTTGAAACAGCGAGGTCGGTATTTGATAATGCCTATTTAATATATCTGAATAAAAAGAAGAGTGTAGAGCAGTCTCAAAAAATCTATAATAAAACACAGATTAAATATAAGAGTGGAATGGCATCAAGTCTGAATCTGTCGCAAACATATAATCAATTTTTAGTAAGTCAGATTCAATACCTCACGGCAATTCTTGATTTATTAAATAAGAAAGCCGACCTGGAAATGATTTTGACAAGGGTAGAGTAGGGGG
>JAOZLR010000139.1:0-4835 GCA_029934735.1 Bacteroidales bacterium | reverse complement strand
GAGTTAGGAGTTAAGGGTTAAGAGTTGGGTGTTGGGCTGGTGCGGTGGCTACCCTTGCAGGTTTCAGAAGGACTTGCAATGTTGGATTGAAAATTAATAAAATGGGAAAGATAAAAGCAAATATTAACAATCTCTTAATAGTAGCTATGGCTTTGGTAGCTGCTTCGTGTGTTAATTCTGAAAAGCAGATAGAGCAGGTTGAATTGAAAACGAGGATGGACACAATAAGCTACATAATTGGCCTTGACTATGGTATCGGGATACGCGAGCAAAAAATCGATCCGAACAAGATGGCAATTTACAAAGGGTTAAATGATGGCCTTGTGGGAGAAAGCATTTTAACCGACACTTTGAAAGAAAAATTGATCAATGACTTTAATGAGGAGCTGATGGCCAGACTGGAAAAAGAGGGTGAGACGATTGTGAAGCAAAATAAAATTGACGGATCAGAATATTTGAAAGAAAACAGCAAATTGGAAGGTGTTGTGCAACTGGAGGATGGTTTGCAATATAAAATTCTTAAAGAGGGAAGTGGTCGTAATCCTGCTGTTACTGATAGTGTTATGATACATTATCGTGGTATGTTTACCGATTGGACAATATTTGACATGTCGTACGACCGCGGACCTGTCGGTGTGCGTCTAAATAAGATAATTAAGGGGCTTTCAGAAGGAATACTACTAATGAGGCCCGGAGCAATTTACGAACTTTACATTCCGCCTGAACTGGCATATGGCGATAAAAATTTTGCAAACGTCATTCCGGGAGGGTCAACACTGGTATATTCGATTGAAATGATTGAAATTATTAATGAAAAATAAAAATGACAGAGATGAAAAAGATATTTGTTTTAGTTGCTATAGTTGCCCTGACAGCATGTGGTAGTAGTGGGGATGATTCTGATGCAATAAAAAAGAAGATCACAGAATATAATTTTGAAATAAAGGACTTACAATCTAAGGTTGCCGAATTGGAGAAAAAGCTGATTGCTTCTAATCCAAATGAAGATATGAGCAATAAATTGCTCTCTGTCAATGTTCAGAAAGTGGTTCCCCGCCTTTTTAAGCACCACTTTGAAGCCGGTGGTACTGTAAAAGCGGAGAAAGAGGCTTTTATCAGCCCGCAGGTTAATGGTCAGATAACTGCCATTTATGTTCAGGAGGGTGACAGGGTTACTAAGGGGCAACGTCTTGCCAGCCTTAATACCGAAGTAACTGATAACACAATTCAGGAGGTGAAGACCAGCCTTGAACTTGCCCGTATCGTTTATAAAAAGCAAAAAGAGCTTTGGGATCAGAATATCGGCTCAGAGTTAGATTATCTGAATGCTAAAAACGGAGTTGAGTCTCTTGAGAGCAAACTTAAGACTCTTAAGGCTCAAAAGGCTATGGCTGAGCTCATTGCTCCTATAAACGGTATCGTGGATAATATCCTGCTTAAGGTTGGCGAGCTTGCATCACCCGGAAGACAGTTTATGCAGGTTGTTAGTCTTACTGACCTTTATATTAAGGCTGACGTATCGGAAATTTATCTTTCAAAAATAAAAAAGGGTGATATGGTTGAAGTTACGTTTCCTACTTATCCTGACATTAAAATGGGAGTGCCAATTGCACGCCTTGGGAATATTATTAATCCGCAAAACAGGACTTTTGTTGTAGAGGTGAAAATTAAAAACCCTGATGGAAAGTTAAAGCCGAATATTCTGGCAATCCTTAATATGAATGACTACACAAAGGAGAATGCTCAGATAGTACCGTCAGTTATTGTAAAGCAGGATATGAAAGGAAAATATCTTTACAGGATTAAGAAAGATGGAACTGGTTTTATTGCAGAGAAAGTTTATGTTGAGGTTGGAATGTCAGAAGGTGATAATACCATGATCTCAGAAGGATTAAATCCTGAGGACAGAGTTATTGTTGCCGGATATAATCTTGTTGCCAATGGTGTAAAGGTCAGAGTGATAAATTAATAGAGCTGCTCATTAATCATAAAAATGATTGAGAAATGAATGTAAATAAAAGCACAATAAAAGTGGTCAGGGATTTTTTTATGACCTCTTTTTCGCTAAACAATAAAAACACGATTTATCTTTTGTCTGTTATCCTGGTATTTTTTGGGATATACTCATACCGCTCAATGCCAAAGGAGCTTTTTCCTGAGGTTTATTTCCCGACGGTATTGGTTAACACTATCTATCCTGGAAATCCGCCTCTTGATATTGAGAACCTGATTACCCGTCCGCTTGAAAAGCAGATAGAAACTGTTAAAGGGATCAAGAAAATTTCATCCACCTCATCTCAGGATGTTTCTGCAATAATAGTGGAATTCAATACAAATGTTGATATTGATAAGGCCGTTGATGATGTGAAGGATGCTGTTGATAAAGCGAAAAATGATTTGCCTGATGATCTTAGGGATGACCCTTTGGTTCAGGATATTGATTTTTCTGAATTTCCAATAATCAATATAAACCTTTCAGGAGATTACAGCCTCGTGGAACTGAAGCACTATGCAGATTACCTGAAAGATGAAATTGAGAAAGTGGCAGAGATTTCAAAAGTTAATATTCAGGGAATTAATGACAGGGAGATTCAGATAAATGTTGACCCATATAAAATGGATATGTACAAGGTGAGCTTTCGTAATATTGAAGATGCGATAGCGCAGGAGAATATTTCCATTTCGGGAGGGGAACTTAAAACAGCTAAAACACGTCGTTCAATCAGAATAGTCGGGGAGTTTAGCGATACACGGCAGATTGACGATATCATTATAAAGTATGAGAAAGGTAATATCGTTTATGTTAGAGATATTGCCACAGTTGTTGATGGTTATGCAGAACCGAATAACTTTGCAAGGCTAAATCTTCATCCGGTTGTTTCGCTGCAGGTTGTAAAGAAAAGTGGTGAAAATCTCCTTGCTGCAACCGACCAGATATTTGAAATCCTTGATAAGGCCAGGAATTTGAATGAGATACCTGAGAATCTTGTTGTAACCCTGACTAATGACCAGTCAGATATGATCAGGAAACAGCTTACAAACCTTGAGAATTCGATGATAATGGGAATTATTTTTGTTGTGCTCGTGCTGTTTTTCTTCCTGGGTACACGAAATGCCCTACTCGTAGGACTTGCGATTCCATTGTCAATGTTCTTATCATTTGTGGTTTTGAGCCTTCTTGGCTATCGTATAAATATGATCATTCTGTTTGCGCTAATACTTGCTCTGGGGATGCTGGTCGATAATGCCATTGTTGTTGTAGAAAATATCTACCGGTATGTTGACAGGGGCTACCCGCTAATGAAGGCTGCAAAGCAGGCTACCGGGGAGATTGCTATGCCCATTATCTCGTCAACCGCTACAACTCTGGCCGCATTTCTCCCAATTGCATTTTGGCAAAGTATGATGGGTGAGTTTATGAAATATCTCCCCATTACCCTTATTATTGTTCTCACATCATCTTTGTTTGTTGCACTTGTATTAATACCTGTATTTGCATCCGATTTTGTTAAAAAAGGCGCACATCTGGTAAAGAGTGATAAGAGGCGCTCATTAATAATTGCCGGGCTGTTTCTTGTATTCTCAATTATCTTCTATCTTTTCAAAGTTAATGTTTTGGGAAGTCTGCTATTAATATTTGCAATAATTGGTTTGGCGAATATGTTTTTCTTTAACAAGTGGGGGAAATGGTTTCAGACTGACTTTTTAAAGCTGCTTGAGAAATGGTATGAGGATTTTCTAAGGTTTGTATTGAAGAAGAAAAACCCGTATTGGTTTATTTTTGGAACATTTGCCCTTTTAATACTTACACTGTTTTTTCTGAAATTGAGGCAGCCTAAGATTGATATGTTTCCACCCAATGAGCCAAAGTATATAAATATTATGGCAGAACTTCCGATTGGTGCAAATATTTATGCATCGGATTCTGTAATGAAATTGGTAGAAAAAGATGTTTTTAGAGTTATTGAGCCCAATTCAAATATTGTAAAATCTGTATTGACAAATGTTGGTTCCGGAAGTAAGGGAGAGAGTGAACCATTTGATGTTTCTGAAACACCTAACAAAGGTAGAATAACTGTGAACTTTATAGATTTTGAGGATCGTGATGGATTTGTGACTTCAGATATTATGATAGCACTTAGCAATGAGTTGATTGGTAAATATCCAGGCGTTCGCATCTCGATAGAAAAGAACAGAATGGGGCCTCCCACCGGCAAGCCGGTTAATATTGAAATAAGCGGAAAAGATTTCGATAAGCTGCTATATCTTACTGATACTATTCAAAGTGTTATCGACAATGCAAATATTGATGGTATTGAAGGGCTGAAAATTGATTTGGATGTGGGAATGCCCCAGCTTCTGGTACACATTAACAGGGAGCAGGCACGTCGTTATGGACTATCAACAGCACAGATAGCAACTACTATTAGGACTGCATTGTTTGGAAAAGAAATTTCGGACTATAAGGAAGGTGAGGACAAATATCCTATTCAGTTGAGGTTCGGTGAAAAATACCGTTACAGTATCCCTGCATTAATGAATAAGAGGATAACTTTCAGGAGCCCGAGTACAGGGAAAATAAGTCAGGTTCCTATTTCTGCGGTCGCTACATTTTCGTACAGTACGACCTATGGTGCTGTAAAGCGTAGAGAGTTGACCAGGGTAATAACGATTTATTCAAATGTTATTGAAGGATATAATGCAAATGATATAAACTTGCAGTTGAAACCTGTGCTTGCCTCATTCCCTTTCCCCGAGGGATATAGCTACCAGTTTACAGGTGAGCAGGAGGAACAGAAAGAGTCTATGGAATTCCTTAGCAGAGCTATGCTCAT
>JAOZLR010000138.1:2983-7005 GCA_029934735.1 Bacteroidales bacterium | reverse complement strand
CTGACTTCCTGATCCTGCATAATTCCTGAATAAGCTAATATTTTACCCATTGAAAGCACCCCTTGCCCCCCAAAACCTGCTATGATAATTTCTTCAGTCATAATATTTATTTTTAACTTTTAATTAAATCATTAAACTTCTTTAACCAATTTACCATCAACTTTAATATCGCCAAGTGGATAGAACGGGAACATATTTTCAACCATCCATTTGTTAGAATCAACCGGAGTCATTTTCCAACCCGAATTACAGTTAGAAACCACCTCAACGAATGTCATACCAACTTTTTGTTGTTGTAGCTCAATGGCTTTTCTGATAGCTTTTTTAGCTTTACGAACGGCTGCCGGAGTATGTACAGCCTGACGGGTAACATAATATGTGCCAGGTAATTGTGCAACAAGTTCAGTCATTTTTAAGGGATGACCCATTGACTGTGGATCTCTACCGTAAGGAGATGTTGAGGATTTCATCCCTTCAAGTGTTGTTGGAGCCATTTGACCACCGGTCATACCATATATTCCATTATTTACAAAAATAACTGTGAAGTTCTCACCACGGTTACAAGCGTGAATTGTTTCGGCTGTGCCAATTGCAGCTAAGTCACCATCACCCTGATATGAAAAAACGGTTTTATCAGGCAGCAATCTTTTAATTGCTGTAGCAAGTGCAGGAGCACGTCCATGAGCTGCCTGTTGCATATCCACGTTCATAAATTCATAAGCTAACACCGAGCATCCAACAGGAGCAATTCCAATGGTTTTGGATTGTAGCCCCATTTCATCAATTACTTCCATCAGGATACGATGTGCTGTACCATGCCCGCAACCAGGACAATAGCTTAACACATTGTCAGTCATTAAATCGGTTTTCTTATAAACAATATTTTCTGGCTTAAAAATTTGTTCTTTTGTTATTGTGTCAGACATAGTATTAACTTTTTACAAACGTATTTTCAATTACATCAACTATTTCATTAGGTGTTGGAATAACACCACCCATTCTTCCATAATGTTCAACCGGTGTACTCTCAACTGCATGCATTCTTATATCTTCAACCATTTGACCTGCACTCATTTCAACAGCAAGTATTCCTTTCACTCTTTCTGACAGTTGCCTTAGTGCTTTCTTTGGGAAAGGCCAAAGAGATATAGGCCTGAAAATCCCAACCTTAATTCCCTTTTCACGGGCAATGTCCATAGATTTCTGGCTTATTCTTGCCGAAGTTCCATATGCAACAATAATATAATCTGCATCATCACAATTTATCTCTTCATACCGAACTTCATTCTTTTCTATTTCTTTGTATTTTTTCTGAAGTTTGATATTGTGTCTTTCGTGCCTGTATGGGTCAAGGTCTAATGAAGTAATAATATTTCTCTCTCTGTCAGGTGTTTTGCCAAGCGTTGCCCAGGGGTATTTTTCTTTTATCTCTTCTTCGGTCAGCCTTACCTTTTGTTCGCCGATATAAACTTTTTCCATCATTTGACCAATAGCGCCATCTGTAAGGACTATAACAGGATTTCTGTATTTAAAAGCAAGGTCAAAACTGATTTCTACAAAATCGTACATTTCCTGAACAGAAGCAGGAGCAAGTACAATAAGCCTGTAATCGCCGTGTCCGCCACCTTTTGTAACCTGGAAGTAATCAGCTTGTCCGGGTTGAATAGTTCCTAATCCCGGGCCACCTCTCATTGCATCCATAATTATGCAGGGCAACTCTGAGCCGGCAAGATAGGAAATTCCTTCCTGCATAAGACTCATTCCCGGGCTTGAAGAAGAAGTTAAAACTTTTTTGCCACAGCCCGCTCCTCCGTAAAGCATATTTATTGCAGCAACTTCACTTTCTGCCTGCAATACGACCATTCCTGTTTTCTCGTATGGCTTTTCTACCATTAGGTATTCCATAACTTCCGACTGGGGCGTGATAGGATAGCCGAAATATCCATCAGCACCATCACGGATAACCGCTTCGGCAAATGCCTCATTACCTTTCATTAATCTAAGCTCTTTTCCCATATCTGTTTGATATTTTCTTTAGTAATTAAACTTTAATTCTGTAAACGGTTATTACTCCGTCAGGGCAAACTATTGCACAATTAGTACAACCTGTACAGGCATCGTGTACGTTTTGCATAAAATGGTAACCCTTTCCGTTAACCTGTTCCGACATTGCAATGGTGTGCGTAGGGCAGGCGTCAATACATACCTCGCAGCCTTTGCACTTCTCAATGTCAACAATGATATCTCCTTTAACTTTTGCCATGCGTTTATCTGAATTTGATTGTTTTTACGACCCGACGAAATTAGAAAAATTTCATGGATTCCAAATAAATCTTAAAAATATTTTTTATTTAGTTGGATGATCTTCGTGAAACTTCTTCAAACGGTATTCAAGATCGGGAAACTGCTCTCTTTTAACAAGTGATACACAAGCCCGTATCCCTTCAAGCCTTTCACTTCCTGTTATTGCAAGAGAAATAGCACTAATTCCGTAATAAACCATTTCATTCAATAACTCCTCACCTGTAAACCCGGGATACGAAAATGTGAAATAGAATCCGTCTGCAATGGGATTATCCTCATCTTTATCATAAACAATATTGAATCCGTTACCAGTAAACATTTTTTTCATTATGCGGGCTTTCTTACCGTACTCTTTAACAGGCTCGGTAAGATTAATTGTGCCGTCGTTCACAGCCTTTAACATTGCTGTTAATGCATATTGGGCTGAATGTGATGTGCCTGAACTTAAAGCATAAATAGAGCCGAAAACTAATGCATAGCCAACATATGCAGAGGAGTAATATCGCAATAAATCCGGTGCTTTGGTGTTAAATATTTTGTCTGAAATAACCATCATCCCGATACGCTGGCCAGCATAGCTGAATACTTTTGAGCTTGATATGAGCAGAACCCAGTTATCAGTATATTTTGCAACAGTCGGCTGATATGGAGGTTGTCCGGGAATGGAATAGTCTTTCCTGAAATCCATACCGAAATAGGCAAGGTCTTCTATCACAACAACATTATACTTGGTTGCAAGCTCGCCAATTATTTGTAATTCCGTTTTCGTAAAGCAAATCCAGGAAGGATTGTTGGGATTGGAATAGAGAATTGAAGAAACTTTTCCGGTTTTCAGAAACGACTCCAGTTTATCTCTTAATTTATCTCCCCTGTAATCATAAATGTCGAACGACATATGACCCTGACCAAGAATCTTAATCTGCATTTTGTGAACAGGAAATCCGGGATCAAGAAACAGTGTTCCTTCACGGTCGGCATTCATTCTGTTTATTGTCATAAATGCCGCAAAGCCTCCCTGCATTGATCCTACTGTGGGAAGGCAGCCTTCAGTATTGACGTCAATATCAAGAAATAGTTTTACAAATCTTGCTATTTCGGGTTTCAGTTGCGGAATACCATATATATCCGGATATATTGCTGCAACTCCTTTTTTTAGAGCTTCAATTTCAGCTTCCACCCCAATTTGAGTAGGAGGGAGGCCTGGAACACCCATCTCCATCCTGATAAATTTGTCTCCCGTTTCAGCTTCAATTAAGTCCACAAGCTTTTTAATCTCCCTTATAGAAGCTTTGCCAACACTTTTTAATCCGCTTTCCCTGATTTTCCGGCTGACAACTTCATAATCTACTGGTGTGTTTTTCATTTGCTATATGTATTTAATGTAGATATTTTTGTTTGTGGTTTGTAAGTGGCTTTTCCCATTACAAATTTTGTCGTAAAAATATAAAAATTATTTTATAAAATCTGAGTAAAAATTTTTTAATAAAAAAAAATGAAAAACTTCTTGCATTATGAACATATGTTCATTACCTTTGCAGCCTGAAAAATAAAATAAAGTGTTAATAATTAAAAAAGGAGGTTATTATGCCAAGAGGTGACAGAACAGGTCCTGAAGGTGCAGGACCAATGACAGGCAGAGGATTAGGCCGTTGTGCCGGATATGAAACTCCGGGATATATGAACGCAGATGTTGGATTCGGACGAGGTGCCGGACAAGG
>JAOZLR010000138.1:0-2883 GCA_029934735.1 Bacteroidales bacterium | reverse complement strand
GGAAAAGGAGGAACAGGGAAGACAACTCTTGCAGTGAACCTTGCCTCTTATGTCGCCGAAGAGAAGAAAAATCTAAATGTTCAGGAAGTGGTTTTGGTGGACATGGATGTGGAAGAGCCAAATTCCGGCCTTTTTATTAAAGGCGAATTAAAAAGGACTGAGATAAAATACAGGATGGTTCCGGAATGGATTGAGAGCAAGTGTACTTTTTGTAAGAAGTGTGCAAATGTGTGTAATTTCAATGCTTTAGCATACATTGGAGTTTCTGTTCTTATTTTTCCGGAATTGTGTCATTCGTGTTATGCATGTTCCGAATTATGTCCTGAGGATGCTCTTCCTATGAAAGCTGACAGAATGGGTGAACTGCGTCAGTATATTGTTGAAAATGGATTGCATTTTATTGAAAGCAGATTAGATATAGGAATTGAGCAAGCTGTTCCGCTGATCAAGCAAACGCATGAATTTATAGATTCAGAATTTGACGAAACAGCTTTTAAAATTATTGATTCCCCTCCAGGAACTTCCTGCCCTGTGATTGAGACTGTGAAAGATGCAGAACTTGTTGTACTCGTTACTGAGCCAACACCTTTCGGTTTGAATGACCTTAAGCTCGCTGTTGATACTATGAACGAACTTGATAAAAAATGTGCTGTAATTGTAAACAGAGATGGAATAGGTAATGATGATGTTGATAAATATTGTGCAGAAAATAATATTCCGCTGATTGGCAAAATACCCCATATGCATGAGGCTGCAAAACTATATTCACAAGGGAATCTGCTGATAGATGATATTGATGAAATACGAGATATAATCAAAGATATTTACTCTAATATAAAAAAACTTATCAAAGGATGAAAGAGATAGTTGTTATATCAGGTAAGGGTGGGACAGGAAAAACTTCAATTACTGCATCATTGGCTGTTTTGGGAGATAAGGATGTTGTTTTAGCCGACTGCGATGTGGATGCTGCTGATATGCATCTGCTTTTAGATCCCGACTTTGAACATAAAGAGAAGTTTTATAGTGGGAAAATAGCAGAAATAATTCAGGATGATTGTATTAAATGTGGCAAATGTAAAGATGTGTGCCGATTTGATGCTGTGCCTGTTATCAATGAAAAATATGTTATTGATGAACTAAATTGTGAAGGTTGTGAATATTGTGCTTACGTATGCCCTACAAATGCTATTGTTATGAACGACAATCTTGCCGGTGATTTTTATATATCCAAAACAAGGTTGAATAATACACTTGTCCATGCGAAACTTGCTATTGCTGCCGATAATTCCGGCAAACTGGTTACAAAGGTGAGAACCGAAGCAAAAAAAATAGCAGAAGAAAATGATATTCCTTACTTAATTGTTGATGGATCTCCGGGGATAGGGTGTCCGGTAGTTGCATCAGTAACAGGTTCAAATTTGGTTGTTATTGTCACTGAGCCTACAGTTTCGGGACTTCACGATATGAGTCGTGTAGCAGAACTTATTAGAAAGTTTGGGATTAAATCGGTTTGTTTGATAAACAAGGCTGATCTTAATACTGATATTACTATTCAGATAAAAAAGTTTTTAGATAAATATGAAATCCCTTTGATAGCAGAAATACCTTATGACTTAGTTTTTGCCGATGCAATTTTGGCTGGGAAAACAGTTGTAGAATATAGTAATGGAGAGGTTAGCCGGATTATCAGAGATAGTTGGAAGAGGATTTTGGAATTTGTAGATTTGTAAATTTGTAGACAACTTATAAACGTTAAATTAAAAAAAAGGAGAAAAATATGAAAATTGTATTTGCAGCAACAGGAAGAAATTGGGACTCATTGGTTGATTCCCGCTTTGGAAGAGCCGAAGGATATACTCTTTATGATGAAGAAAAGGATGAACTATCCTGGCATTCAAATGCCGAAAATAAATCTGCCGGTCATGGTGCAGGCGTACAGGCCGGTCAGAAAGTTGTTTCACTAGGAGCCAATATTGTTGTTACTGGTGGAAGTTTCGGGCCAAAGGCCGGTGATGTTATTCGGGCTGCCGGAATAGAAATGATCCCCGATGTTGGGGAGATTACATTAAAAGAGGCTTATAGTAAAATTAAAAAGTAATAGCTATGGGACGTGGAGGATTTGGTGGGCGTGGTCAGGGTGGAGGCCATGGCAGTGGTAAAGGCGGTGGCAGGGGGCAGAGAATGAGACTTGGTAGTGGAGGTGATTGTATCTGTCCTGACTGTGGACTAAAGAAACTGCACACGCCAGGAATTCCCTGTACCGAAGTGATTTGCTCTTCGTGCGGGGCAACGATGGTTCGCAACAATGGTCAAAAGTTTGGTGTTGGGAAGTCAGATTCGACAAAAACTGCTGCCAATGAAGAAAATAATTCAAGAAAAACTTCACTTTTTCCAATAGTTGATGTAAATTTGTGTACGGGTTGCGGAATATGTATTGAGAAATGCCCTTTTGATTCAATTATTATGAAAGACGGCAAAGCTCTGATACAGAACGAAACCTGCCGCAAATGTATGATATGCGTGAAAGAGTGCCCAATAAATGCAATTGCATAAGGAGGAAATTTGAAAATATTTTTTGTAAATTTAGTATAAACTTAAACTTTGCGTTATGTATAAACTGAGAAAATATCACGCCGACAGGGTGCAGTCACTGACTTATGAAAAGGATGGGAAATCAGCATCCGTTGGAATTCTTGAGGTTGGTGAGTACGAATTTGGAGCAATAGTCGATGAGCGTTACACCATCACTTCAGGTAAAATTAATGTTTGGAATGAAAACAGTAATGATTGGGTTGGTTATAAAACCGGCGAGTCGTTTGAGATTTCTGACCATTCAAATTTTAAACTAAAAGTTGATGAGATCAGCACCTATATCTGTTT